>DAHWAI010000046.1:0-3243 GCA_027327295.1 Microcaldota archaeon | reverse complement strand
TGGCGTTCTTGTTTATCGGCGCTACGAGGAAGGCTTTAATGTTTCCAAGGGACCTGTCGCTTATTATCGACATGCCGCCGCCGAAGACGGAGCCAAAGGCCGCGACCATTATTAGTATGCCGCCTATCAGGAAGTCCTTGTGGCTGCCGCTGGGACCTGAAAGCGGCAGCGCAGTGTATGCTGTGGTGGGCGCAGGCGGAGATGTAGCCAGGCTGGGGTCCCTCGCTATCGAGGCGCCGTACGACGAAGCTATGGATTCAACCGTCTGTATGGCCGCGGCAGAGCTCGTCACCTGGCTGCTCGTGTAATAGAGCTCTACGCTGGGTTTGCCCCCAGTATAGGACGGAAAACCAGGCAGTATTATGACCGCCAGGACCACTTGCCCACTCTTTATCTCGGATATGGCCACGGCCTGTGTCGTTATGTTAACCACCGACACGGAGTGCTGCGCTTGGATTGCCGAGATGAATGACGTCGACGCAGCATTGTTCGCGTAGTCTACAATAGTCACAGGGGCGTGTGATATTGTGTTGCCTATGCTCCCGAGCAGGAGTATGAGCACCAGCGGGAATGTCACTGACCTGGCTATGTTGACGCGTATCTTGCTCTTGAATACGAGCATCTCCCTCTTGAATAGCACATACGTGTCGCCAAGGAAACTCATGCTATCATCTCATACCGCGGGCCAGGGCCTTGTCGCGGCCGCTTATGTTCTCGCCGGTTTCGTCGCGCATGGCGGAGCCGGTGAGCTTTATGAATACGTCATTCATCGTGGGCAGGTGCGTGCCTATGGCCATGGGCTGTATGTGCTGTTCCTCCAGAACCGATACTGCCTTTGATATGACTGCAGGGTCGCTCTTTTCGAGCACCCCCATTATCTTGTCGCCGCGCAGCTCCAGCTGTATCTTGAGCTTTGCCTTCAGGATCCTGAACGCCTTATCTGCGTCGCTAAGCCTGACGGTGACCTCAAACATCGTGCCCTTACTGACCATGCTCTTGAGGTCCGATGCAGTGCCCATGGCCTTGATCTTCCCATGATCTATTATCGCTATGCGGTCGCAGAGAGTGTCGGCCTCCTCGAGATACTGCGTCGTCAGTATTATGGTGACGCCCTCGGCGTTGAGCTGCCTTATGCGCTCCCACATGTTGACCCTGTTCTGCACGTCGAGACCTGTGGTCGGCTCGTCCAGTATGAGTATCCTGGGATCCTGTATCATTGACTTTACGAGCTCGAGGCGCCTCTGCATGCCCCCGGAGAACGTGCCCGCCTTCACGTTAGCCTTGTCGGACAGCCCCGCATCCCTGAGCGCTTGTTCTATGCGCTTGGACTTCAGGGGCTCCCTAATATGGTAGAGCTCCGCGAATATCTCGAGGTTCTCCCATGCAGTCAGGTCGGGTTCCACTACCGTTTCCTGGGTCATGAGACCTATCATCTGCTTAATCTTGTTTGGCTCCTTGTCCATGTCCATGCCGGCAATTTTTATGGACCCAGAGGTTACCTCGAGCAAACCCAGCAGCGTGTTTATCGTGGTTGTCTTGCCTGCGCCGTTGGGACCCAAAAGCCCGAATATCTCGCCCTCCTTCACATGAAGGGATATTCCCGCCACGGCTGTGAAGTCCCCGAACTTCTTCACCATGTCCTTTATCTCGATTATGTTGCCGGGCATCGCATCACCTAAGTATCTTGCTTAAGCTCTTCACTGTCTCGGCCATTCCTGCCTTCGCGGCCCTTATGGCTGCGCGGCCCTTGGGCGTGAGGACGTAGTATTTTCTTGCGCTCCCATGCACAGATGCTGAAACTGTCTTTATCAGGCCTGATTTCTCGAGCGAGGCGATGTTGTTGTAGACCTCGTTCTTCATCGTCTTCCTGTCCTTCACGAAGCGCTTTAGCTTAGCGTGGTGCGAGAGCTCCTTTACAAGCTCGTAGGAATAGGTGCGGCCGTGGGCTATCTTCGCCATCAGCACCATCTTTATGATGAACTGGCGGAGGTTCTTACCGGCAAGCATGTGCGGAAAGAAGCTGCTACCCGTTTTCTTGCACATCATCAGTATCATGGTTTAAATTTAAACTAGTTTAAAATTAAACCACTAATAGGTATTTATACCTGCGCCCGGCGCTGGCGCAGGAAAAGGAATGAAGGGGATATTGCTCAGATTACCCCGCGTTCAGCGGTGTACAGGACCAGGTCATCGTACCTCTTCGAGATCTGGCTGGCCCTGACTGCATATATCTCGCGGACGCCGCTGCCGTACGCTATTTCCATTAGGCGCTGCGTCACGATGCCGTCGAATACTATGGCGTGCGTGTTCTTGCTGTCCTGCACTGCCTGTATAAGCTCCCGTATAGGCAGTTCAGAAACCATTGCGCCGGTGCCGTCGTACAGTCTGCCCCTGAGCGTGTTTCTAAGCTCATCGAGCGCAGACACGTATCGGCCGTCGGGCTGTTTCACCTCTGTGTGGGTCTGCTGCTGCGGCTGGCGGCCGAAGTCTATGTGTGGGATGGGCTCGTGGCGCTCCAAATTCTCGTCTATGCGGTTTATGTCGAGGGGCGCTTCCGTCGCACGCTGCTGTGGCTGCTGATCGCGTGGCGCAGAACGGGACTCTAGCCTTTTCGTTATCTCTGTAGGGCTGAGTATGCGGCTGTCCTCTCCGCGTGGCTCCTCCTTCTGCACCTGCGGCTCCTGCTCACGGTACTGCGGCCTGCTTCCGCGCAGGTCGCTGTCGTGGCCGCGGTCACGGTCGTGGCCATAGCGCCTGCTGTCGCGCGGGTACGGCTGGGAGTGGTTGGCGTTGTGATCGTGATTGTGTCCCTGCTCGAACGGCACCCTCGACCTAAGCGCCTTTATTATCTCCTTGCGCGTCAGCTCCTCGACCTCCTTGCCATCTGGGGCCCTCGCGATGTAGTCGATATCTGCAGCGCTCGTCAGGCCCTTGAGGATTATGTCGCCTCCGCGATCTCCGTCCAGAAAGACCGTTGACTCCTTCTGGCTGCAGAGGTCTATGACAGTCTTAGGCACTGTGCCCGTCGCGCCGCCTATGGATATGCAGTTTGGAACGTCGTTCTTGAGGAGGTTGACCACGTCGGCTCTTCCCTCGACTATGACTATGCTGTCGCTCTTCGAGAGGTCAGGACCTGACGGCAGCTTCTCAGGGCCGTACGTCACGACCGTGCTGGACTTTACGTCGGCCTCGACCATGTCGCTTATCTCCCTGCTGTCCGGCAGCACCGTGTCTATCAGGTTC
>DAHWAI010000034.1:0-2838 GCA_027327295.1 Microcaldota archaeon | reverse complement strand
AGCGTGCCGTCCGTGGCACTGAACTTCTCTATGCTGAGATGTTTGGCGAACATGCTTACCGCTCTTCATGCTCAAGAAAAAGATAAAAGGTGCGGCGTTCAGCCGCACTCGCTGTGTCCGCACTTAGGGCAGGTATAGCAGCCTTCTGCCGCGACCATCGCACCGCTGCAGTCCGGGCACTTCACCGCCTCCGCAATTTCCATCACGTATGCGCCAGCGCCGCTGCGTATCGCCTCGATGCTGACACGCTGCATGACATCGGAGCGCGCCTCGTCCTTTGCTTCGTGCTTCGCCTTCAGGCTGGCGAGGCTCTTCTGGTTGTGGTCCACGGTCTGCAGCACCTGCACCGACTTGCTGCTGTCCCTGTATACCGTTATACCCTTGCATCCAAGCTTGTAGGCCTGCGAGTACGCCCTCTCTATGTCCTGTGGCGTGGCCCACGCCGGGAAGTTTATCGTCTTCGAGACCGCGTTGTCAGTGTACTTCTGGAACGCCGCCTGCATGCGCACATGCCACTCCGGAGCGATGTCGAAGGCAGTTACGAACAGCCTGCGCACCTTCTCGGGCACCTCTTCGACCTCCTGTATGGACATAAGGCCTGCAAGCTTCTTCATCAGCTCCTCGCTGTAGAAGTTGTGCTCCAGCGCGTAGCTCTCGAACTCGTTGTTCACCTCTATGAGGTTCGAGCCAAGGCTCTCATGGACGTTGCGCATGTACACGACCGAGAATATGGGCTCTATGCCCTGCGAAGCCCCTCCTGTTATTATGCTGATCGTGCCTGTGGGCGCTATCGTGGTGACGGTCGAGTTCCTCAGCGGCTTGTGCCCGAGCCTGTACCAGACGCTGTTCTCGAACTCTGGAAACGACCCGCGCTCGACCGCCAATTCCTCGCTCATCTCACGGCCCTTGTCGGTTATGAAGGACATGACCTTTTCGGCCAGCATCAGCGCCTCGTTGCTGTCGTAGCGTATACCCAGCTTTATCAGCATGTCGGCCCAGCCCATCACGCCGAGGCCTATGCGCCGGACAGCGTTGCTGGTGCGTTTTATCTCCTCGAGCGGATAGTTGTTGGCATCTATGACGTTGTCCAGGAAGCGCGTGCCGAGGCGTATCGTGCTCTCGAGCAGATCCCAGTCAACCTCATAGTGGTGGTCGGTGTTCTTCACCATGCGCGCGAGGTTTATGGAACCTAGGTTGCACGAATCGTAAGGGTATAATGGTTGCTCGCCGCAAGGGTTTGTAGACTCTACAGGCCCGTAGGATGGGACGGGATTGGCGTAGCTCGCGTTTATCCTGTCTAGGAACACGAGTCCTGGGTCTCCGGTCTTCCATGCCATCGTGACTATAAGGTTCCATACTGCCTTGGCGTTGAGCCTGCCCATGACCAGGCCGTTGTGGGGGTTGACCAGCTCGTAGTCCGTACCCTTGTCGACGGCCTTCATGAACTTCTCTGTTATTGCAACGGAAATATTGAAGTTGCTGAGAACGCCCTCGCGCTCCTTGGCCATTATGAACTCGAGTATGTCTGGATGGTCTACGCGCAGTATTCCCATGTTGGCGCCCCTGCGCTTGCCTCCTTGCTTGATCTGCTCCGTCGCGGCGTCGAAGACCTTCATGAATGATATTGGGCCGGATGCGACTCCGCTAGTGCTCTTTACGATGTCGTTCTTGGGTCTCAGCCTCGAGAACGCGAAGCCAGTGCCTCCGCCGCTCTGGTGGATTAGGGCAGCGTCGCGCACTGCGTTGAATATCTCAGGCAGGGAGTCGCCCACAGGCAGCACGAAGCAGGCGCTGAGCTGGCCGAGTCTTGTGCCTGCGTTCATCAGTGTTGGGCTGTTGGGCATGAACCTGAAGCTTGTCATGGCGTCGTAGAACTGCTGCTCTATGTCGAGCACCTGTTCCTCGGTCTTGCCGTAGTGCTTCTCTACCTCGGATATTGCGCGCGCGACCCTGTGGAACAGCTGCTTCGGCGACTCGACTATCTTGCCTGTCGTATCCTTCAGCAGGTACCTCGCCGCCAGCACGGTTACGGTGTTGAGCGGGAGTTTCAGCCCGTCATCAGGTATGCCGAGCGATGCCCTGAAAGCACGCAGCTCGGCGCGCTTCTGCCTGAATACTATATAGGACTTGGCGACGCTCTGGTGCTCTACCATAAGCGTCTTCTCTACTACGTCCTGTATCGCCTCAACGCTCATTTCCTTATCGCCAGCGCTGCCGAGTGCCTTCGTCACCTCGGCCGCGACCTTCTTCGCAGCTTCAGAATTCTCGTTATCTGACCTGGTCGAGTATACCTCGCAAAACGCCCTGGATATGGCGCTAACCACTTTCTCCTCGTCAAACTTTACCCTCTCCCCGTCCCTCTTTATTACAGTCGTGATCATGGTCGCACCCTCCCCCGCAAACGCGGCAAGTAGGTATTTCCGAACAAGCTTTATAAAGGCTCATCAAATTTTGATTGTAGGGCAAGTCTGGATTTAACTTCCAGTATTAAAACGCGTTTCTGTTCATTATTAAAGCTTTCGCATGCTTCAGAGGAGAAATGCACTGCGAGTTTTTAGCGCTGTCGAAATCTACGTCTGTTTTTCGCTGTCCGAAATTATCATATTTTGCACGCCACATGCGCATTTCCTGATAAAGATGGAATTTTTATTGCTTGGAGGGTAATGCATTTATTATTGCGTTTGAGAGTAATAACGATCCTATGGTAGAGAATTATGAGGGCATTGGAAACAACGTCGTGCCATCAAACTACAGGCTGGTTTTCGACACCGACATGAAGACATTCAAGTTCAAGGGCACTGCCGAGATACGGGTGGAGATAAAGAAGCCGGCGAAGCT
>DAHWAI010000019.1:0-9335 GCA_027327295.1 Microcaldota archaeon | reverse complement strand
ACGGTAGTCTGGTATTCAAATGATGTTAAGTACCTGAAAAGGTCCATAGCTATAAGAATAACCAGAAGCTTTTCCAAAACGCCAAAAGTGTACGAATACAAAGGAGGTCAGTATCGCGTAAAAATAGGGAACAGAAGGATTTACGACAAAATAAAGCAAACCTTCGAGTTCCCTGACAAGGGATTGGGGCAAGCAGTATGGGGAGCTCCAAAAGCCCTAAAATGTGCGCCAATCGCTTCGAAACGTGCCTACATTACTGGCATGTTCGATGCAGAAGGCGACGTTTCACTGCGGAACAGGTACGTAGAAGTAAGCCAAAAAAACACCGAGATCCTGGAATGGATAAAGAAGGAGCTCAAGGCATCGAGAATCAACACTGGGGCGATAATACTGGCGGACAGAAAATCGTTTACCTACAAATTTGTAATAAGCGAAAAAAAATCCGTAAAGCTCTTCAGAGAGAAAATTGGCTTTGAACTGGAAAAGAAAAAGAAGATGTTAAATGAATTATGCTTGAGGTAGTTTGTGGCGCAGCTGTGGATTAGCTTTATCTCAGCGACGACAAACTTAAAGCAATTGGCGGGGGAGCACACAAGGGGTGGATGCTGCGGTTTAATTGAATCCAACGTCGGAAATATTACCAGAAGCGACGGCAGGGTGAAGGTCAGACTAAAGATCTTACCTGACGAGCCGAGAGGTAGTGCATGGCGACCGTCAGCTCGTGGTGTGAACTGTCCGGTTAAGTCCGGTAAGTTGACAGAGTGATGTGATGACACAGAAACTGAGGTTGACCCCAAAGACAAGTTACATGCTTGGCATGTATGTGCAGGGCACTCGTGAACGCATTGGAGTAACGTCCAAGAGCGAAGAGGTAGTGGAACGCTTCGTGAAGCTCGCGATGGATGAGTTCGGCGTCGGGCCGAACAGGATCCTATTCGAGCAGAACGACGGTGCAACAACCGCTTTCTTCTACAACTCTAAGCTCAAGAGACGTTTCGACCAGGCGCTGGAAAGGAGGGAAAGGCTCTTCAAGTACAGGAACGAGTACTCTGGCAACTACATAGCCGGCATCTTCGACATGAGCGGCGCACGGGACAAGGCAGGCCTGTATTTTCGCAGGCTGGAGCCCGTGGACGCGCTCATACTCGAGAAGCTTGGAATACATACGACAGGCAGGGCCCGCGTGCGAGTCACACACGCAGGCGAGCTCATCACGCTTATACGTGAGTACAGCCTCGTCATGTCGAACATCATTCGTTGACCCGGTAACGAGCGAGACCTTCGCCAACAGTTGCTACTTCCGCAGAGATGCGGGAGGCACTCTGTTGGGACCGCCTCTGTTTAAAGAGGAGGAAGGAGAAGGCGACGATACGTCAGTATGCTCTGAATCTTCTGGGCTACACGCGGCATACAAAGGTCGGTACAATGAGATGCAACGTCGAAAGGCGAAGCAAATCCCCTAAAACCGGCCGAAGTTCGGATTGAGGGCTGAAACTCGCCCTCATGAAGCTGGAATCCCTAGTAATCGCATGTCACTATCGTGCGGTGAATCTGTCCCCGCTCCTTGCACACACCGCCTACCAAGTCACCCAAGTGGGGTCTTAGTGAGGCAGCGCCTTCGGGCGCTTTCGAACTAGGGTTCCGCGAGGAGGGCTAAGGTATAACAAGGTATCCGTAGGGGAACCTGCGGATAGATCACCTCGAAAATTTAGTGTGCGTACGTGTAAGGTACCTGCATTAATCCTCAAGACTGCATTTTTTTTGCTCCTTAGCGGGAGCGCTCCACTCCTGCTTTTCCTGCGTTCAGTATCTTCAGTATCTATTCATAAAAAGCGAGTGGAGCAAACCGAGCGATTTTGTCATCTGCAATCCCCTAACTCTTACAATCTAGCGTCGAAGATTTCGGGTCCGTTTCCAGTGATTCTGCGCTCAGGCAACACCTTTGCCCTTTCAAGAAGGTCAAAGTGGCCATAAAGGACATCTGACTGCTTTCTGGATCCTTTTGCTCTATAAATAAGAGAGAGTCTTCATGAAGGCAAGCGCAAGCCAAACGCGTCCCCATGACGCTCTACATAACCTTTTTAAGCTTTGAGAAGCAATTCCTCTCGTTTGATTTTAAGGCGATAAGATATGAGCTTCTATCTTTATACAATAGCGGCAGGAGTGCTGGCCCTGATATTCTCTGTGTGGGCCGCATTCGCAACGCTACGGAAACCTGAGGGCACGCCAAAGATGCGTGAGATCTCGCTCGCCATACGCGCGGGCTCCAAAGCATACCTCAACAGGCAGCTGATGACAATAGCTGCGTTCGGCATAATACTTGCCATACTCTTCTACTTTATACCGAACGGTGCGCAGCTCGATCTCGCTTTTGCTACGGGCGCGATAGCCTCGTATGCGACTGCGTACATAGGCATGAACGTCGCGGTGCGCGCCAACGTGCGCACGGCCAAGAGCGCGGAGAAGGGCGTGAAGCATGCGTTCGAGACAGCCGTGATAGGCGGCTCTGTGACAGGCTTCGTCGCTGTAGGTTTTGGCCTCATCAGCATAAGCCTTCTGCTCATGTACCTGACGATAGCCAAGGTCGCCATACTTATAGGCTTCGGTTTCGGGGCTTCGCTGGTATCTTTGTTCGCCAGGGTGGGCGGCGGCATCTACACGAAAGCAGCGGACGTGGGCGCTGACCTTGTGGGCAAGACTGAACTGAACCTGCCAGAGGACGATCCAAGGAACCCAGCTGTCATAGCGGACAACGTGGGCGACAACGTGGGCGACTGCGCCGGCATGAGCGCCGACGTCTTCGAGAGCTACGCCGTAACGCTCGTCGCTGCGCTTCTCATAGCGAACAGCATAAAGGGCGCTTCAGCCTCGCTGTTCTCGTACCCGCTGCTTGTGGCTGGTATGGGCGTGATAGGCAGCCTTCTTGCCATGTTCTTCATGCGCGTGAGGAAGTCCGCCATAGGTGCGCTCTACGCCGGCATACTGGCGGCAGTGGTCATATCGGGCATACTGGACTTCGCGCTGACCAAGCTCATGGCACTTCCATTGACATACTTTGTCGCAGTGCTGGCGGGGCTTGTGATAGCCATACTGATATTCCGGATAACGGATTACTTCACCGGCAACAACAGCAAGTCGGTGATCAAGATAGCCAAGGCGTCTACCGGCGGCGCAGGCACGAACGTGATTATGGGCCTCGCTGTGGGGCTTAGGAGCACGTGGCTTCCGGTGCTGGTCATAGCCGGCGCGATATTCGTCAGCTACTATGCCGTGGGAAGCGTCTACGGCATAGGCATAGCGGCTGTCGGAATGCTTTCGCTCACCGCAACAATACTTACGATAGACTCGTTCGGCCCGATAACCGACAACGCCGGCGGTATCGCCGAGATGAGCGGGATGGCGCACAGCATCAGGAAGGTAACTGACCACCTCGATGCGATAGGAAACACGACCAAGGCGACTACAAAGGGCTACGCAATAGGCGGTGCAGCGCTTTCTGCCATCGCACTTTTCGTGGCTTTCGCAAGCGCGGTGGGCCTGACTTCGATAGACGCACTGACGCCTTTGGTGACGATAGGCATCTTCATAGGCGCTCTGATGCCGTTCATCTTCTCCTCGTTCCTCATGGAGGCGGTAGGCCACGCGGCCACTAAGATGGTCGAGGAGGTGCGCAGGCAGGTCAGGACCATAAAGGGCCTCATGGAGGGCAAGGCTAAGCCCGATTACGCGCGCGCTGTAGACATAGCGACGGTCAACGCGCTGAGGGCGCTGATACTGCCCGAGATCGTGGCCATAGGCACGCCGATAGCTGTTGGCTTGATACTCGGCAAGGCTGCCCTCGGAGGCCTGATGGTCGGAATGATACCTTCGTCGTTCGTGCTGGCGCTCTTCATGGCCAATGCGGGAGGCGCAATGGACAATGCGAAGAAGTACATAGAGGGCGGCAAGTTCGGCGGCAAAGGGAGCGACGCGCACAAGGCGGCAATCGTGGGAGACACCCTCGGCGACCCGCTGAAGGACACGGCAGGGCCGTCGCTCAACTCGATGATAAAGGTCGTGAGCACGATAAGCATACTGCTCGCGCCGCTCTTCATCGCGTACACGCTGCTCTGAAAAGGTTGCCCGGCAACGGGCCTTCTTTTCTCTTTTCTTTTTTCTTCGCTCCCTACTTCTTACTGGTGGGTTCGTCTCCCAGTTTGGTCTTTTCAACGAAGCTTACAAAGAAAAGGCACTCTGCCTGCCGAAGATGAGTAAGGGAGAAAAAAACAGAGTTACAAAATAGCAAACTTCTTTACTAATTTTGACACTTTCGGACAGGTTTATATATTTGACAATATGCTCTACTTACTAATGATAATATGTCAACAGACATTACGAAAGACCAGAAAACACCAAAGGGTATGGAACTAAGGAATGATGCTCCAAACGTTACAATAACACAAAACAACACCACAGGTGAGAAGACTTATACGATTCATGGGGATTTGGTACTAAGCAAAGATTCGCATTATGACGGTAACCTTGTAGTAGAAGGCAATATATTAGGCGAAAAGGGAACCTTATTCTCTCTGGTAGCCGATAATGACATCACCACCGAGGGGTCCATCTTCGTACAAAACATCAGTGCAAGGAACATCACTGCCAAAGTGGGCAGTATCACCGCAGAGAACATCAATGCATGGAACATCAACGCAGAGAACATCAATGCATTGAACATCACCGCAGAGAACATTAACGCAAAGAACATCACCGCAGGGAACATCTACGCAGAGGACATCAACGCAGAGAACATCAACGCAAAGAACATCGACGCAGGGAACATCACCGTAACAGGGTGCATCAGGGCAAGGGACATCAACGCAGGCTTCATTCTGTGTGAAACCCTGGAACAGGAAAAAGGTTCGCTGTTAACGGCCCAACTCCTCATAGAACATCGCAGTGAACTTCCTCGGAAGGTGATACCGAGGGACGGAAACAGGCTTGATTATTGGCCAGATTCGAGGTGAAGCTTGATGCACAAGCAGGCGACGCGGCATGCCATAGACGTGCCGTTCTATGACAATACGCACGGAGACGGGAACCAGTGCTACCAACTGGCTATGCGCTCTGCCATAAAGCACTTCCTCGGAAAGGACGTAGCCATCGATGAGCTCGACAGGATCACCGGCCGCGGCCCAGACAAATGGACCTGGACCTCGCAGCTGGTACCGCCGCTCTACGACATGGGGCTGAAGGTCAAGTTCTACACGAAGGTGGACGTGACGCAGCTTCTGGGCGGCGAGCGTTTCATCAGGGAGCATTACGGGAAGGATGCTGAGGTCATGCTACAGCACACCAACATGGACGTGATGATAAACTCTGTCAGTGTGCTGATGAAGTACGGGATTTTCGAAAGAAGGGCACTTAGCGAAAAGGAGATTGAGACCCACATACGTGAAGGTCATCTTCCTCTCATCCTGCTGGATTGGACCAAGATAAAGGGCGTCGATGCGCCTTTCATGGGCCACATGGGCGTGCTGACAGGCTTCGATGACGCAAACTTCTACTTCCACCACTCAGGTCCGGGGTCACCGCAGCCCAACATGCCGATACCAAGGAAGAGGCTCATGGCTGCATGGAATGCACCTGGCACGGACAACGATATAGTCATAGTGTACGGCAAGCGCTGATTAAGGGGCAGGCACAGTAGGGTCAGATAAGCTTCCCCTGTGCAAGCCTTTCAGAGCCTCCGCCCTTGAAGGACATGCCAAGCTTCTTGGCACGGCAATTGGTGAGCTCCATGGCGTTCTTGCCGCTCTTCCTGCCGGCGACGCAGACCATGTTCCTCTCCTTGTTATATAGCACAATCGTAGCTTCGGGGTAGGCGTCCGCAACCGCAGTTGCGACAGCCCTCATCGTCGCGCTGTCATAATCGACCTCCTTCACAACGTCGCCGGATTGCGCGGCTTGCATTATCTTAGCCTTCTCAGCCTCAATCACCTGCGAGAGCGCAGCCCCGTTCTCCTTCCGGAGCCTCTCAAGCGCCTCGGCCTGCTGTTCAACGCCCTGCACTACCTTGTCCGCGTCAACGTTGATGGCGGCGGCAATGCTCTTTAGTTGGTGCTGCATGCCGTTCATATAATCCTCTGCTGCCGGCCCTGCGACAAACATTATCCGGTCTATGCCGTCGTGTATTCTCGAAGACGAGACTATCTTTATCAGGCCTATGCGTGACTCCCTGCCCATCAGGTGCAGGCCACCGCAAGCCTCGGCATCGATGAGTTTGCCGTCCAGGTCGCGCACAGTCACGATGCGCAGCCTCTTCGCCGGCACCCCGTGCCCCTGATATATGGAGAAGCCGAACTGCCGCTCGGCATCGTTCCTGTCCATCTCCTCCATCTTGACCCTTATGCCGTTCAGTATGTATGAATTGGCGGCCCTTTCTATCTCAGATATCTGTTCTGATCCGAGCCTCTCGTAATGCGCTACGTCTATGTGAGCCATGCTCGCCGTCTTCTTTGCCCCTTCCTGCCAGGCATGCTCTCCCAAAACCTTGCGTGCGGCGGCGCTTATAAGATGCGTTGCTGTGTGGTGTGCCATCAGCCTTCTGCGCCTGTCGGCGTCGACCTCGCAGTGCACCTTTGTGCCGACCTTGAACACGTGCACCTTCTCCAGTACATGCACTATGATGCCGTTGAGGCTCTGGACGTCAGTCACCTTGATGCCGTCTATGGTTCCGCGATCCGCCTCCTGGCCACCACTTTCCGCGTAGAACGGCGTCCTGTCAAGGACAAGCATGTTGTCCTTCGACTTCAGCACCTTCGCGTCTGCACTCTCCGCGAAGTCATAGAAGAGTTTTTCCGTGGGCATGATGCCCTCAGTGTCAATCCCAAGGTCCTTCATGCGCTTCTTGGGCTTGTCCACGAAGTCTCCCTTGAGTATCTTGTTGTACGCCTCTTCCGGCACGTCCAGCTTGATGCCCTTCTTCGCCGCAACCGAATCTATAAACTCGGGGGTTATGCCGTTGCTCTCGTAGAGCGTGCGCATGCGCTCTATGCCAAGGGGCTCCTTCCTGCTTATTATCGAGTCGACGATCCTGTGCGCCTCGGCCTTCGTCTTGGCGTACCGCTCCCTTTCGACGTCTATCACCCTAGATATCTCGTCCATGTCGAACGGCTCGCTGTAGAGCCAGCCTATGTCCTTGGCATGCAGCTCGATGAGCTTCATCAGCTCTATGTCGAGGCCGTACCTTTCCATGAAATCAAAGGCGCGCCTCAGCAGTATGCGCAGGTTGTAACCTCCGCCGACGTTGCTCGGAAGCGCGCCGTCAGCGAGCGCGAACAGCAGCGTGCGTGTATGATCTGCTATTGCGTACAGTGCCTGCATCGGTTTTATGCCTTCCAGGTAATTATGTTCGTCAACACCTGCCTTCCTTATCGCAGCGAGCTCCTTCTCCGTGGCGTCCTTCGTCTCCGACATGTCCACTTCGCCCAGCACTCCTGCTACCTTCGCGTAGAGAGCATGGTCAGGCTTTATGCCCGAGTTCTTGTAGGCATATTCCATCTCGTGCCTGAACACCACGTCATAGGCGGTCTGCGTGCCTGCGTAAAACCACATCAGCCTTTCAAAGCCCCAGCCAACGTCAACGACCTTACCCTTCAGCGGTTTCGTCTTGCCATCTATATACTCAAACTCGGTGAAGACGCTGTTCACAAGCTCAAGGCCGTTGGAGAAGCTCTCCATGCAGGGCCCGAACTCTGAGAAATCGCCCATCGCCCACACGTCTTCAGTGTAGGTCAGGTTTTTCTTCTTGACGCCAAGAATTTCTGTAAGCAAATCATAGTTGAGCTTTATGGTACGGTCGCGCCAATATCCTTCCTTAGGATAGTTGAAGGCATGCTGTCCCGCCATCATGAACGAGGTGAAGTGCCTACCCGTGACTCCTGTGTTGGGTATGTCGTTGAAGCGCAGGCATATCTGCGGCACCACGAGCGGGTTAGCCGCGTACTCGAAGCCCATAGCTCCGTTCTCTATGCGCTGAAAGTCCTGTATGCTCGCGATGGTGAAGTAGAGGTCCTGGCGCCACCTGCTAACAACCGGGTACTTCCCTATCTCCTCATGGCCCTGTTTCTTGAAGAAGCCGGCGAACTTCTTCCAGAACTCCTCATAGCCCACGCTCGCAGGCCTGCTTTTCATGAACGTATATGGCTCATGCTCCGAATCGCCGCATAGGTCACGGCTGCTGTCAGCCGTCCAGAAGTACTTGCCGCAGGCCCTGCATCTCTTCCTCATGAAGCCTTCCTCATCGAAGAGCTTCGTGGCGTAATACTTCCCGTAGTCCTTCGAGAAGTCCTTCCTAAGATCGTCCTTGCTCAGCATGATGTCAATCCAGCTTCTTCTGCGGCCACCAGACCTTGCACTGCTTTCCGAAGAAGATGCAGTAGTCGCACTTCCACTTCTCTTCAAAAGGCACCGGCACTGCCTCGCGTTCGCCGTTCCAGTACTTCATCGAAAACGCGATTATGTCATTGAACTCTTCCTCAGTATAGGTAAGCCTCATCGTCTTCAGTGTCTTTCCAGTGAACTGGTCCATATAATGCAATTGGACCGTGTTGCTGAGTTTTCCAATCCTAGTGCACTTCTCGAAGAAGGTGTCCGACACGGACCTTATGCTCCTGGTGTCCTTGGGCACCCCGAGTGCGTCCAACTGCCTGGTGAACTCCGGCGTGACTGATAGTCTGTCGACGCCGTAGCTCCTGCAGAAGTTGACGGACGTGTAGAGGCCGTCCCGCAGGTCCTGCAGCAGCTTCCTGTAAAGCATCACCTGCACCCTGTGCGGGCGTGTCTTGGGCTCGGAGAATGCGCTCCTCTCCGACTTGGTCTTGTCCTCGCTGACCATCACACCGTCTTCGTGCACCACCAGCTCGTCTATCTTGCCCACGAGCCTGTAGCCGTTGATGGAGCCATAGACCTGTATCTCGCGCGTGCGCCCGTTCTTGTGCAGCGAATCGAGCGCAAGGCCGTTCGTGTACAGCATCTTGTAGAGGTAGTCGGCGTAGCTCTTGGGCTCCAACGGCAATGGCTCGTTGACCTCATTCTCGAGCTCTTCGTGCATGCTGCGCCCCTTGCGCATCTCGGCCGTTACCTTCTCGCCCACTGTGTAGCCAAGCTCCATCTTGAGCTCGCACCAGTACTGCGAAGAGATGTCGGTAGCGCGTATGTTGGTCTTGTGGAGCCTCTCAAGCACGTTCATAATCAGCCCGCCTACTTATCGTCATAGCGAAACGCTCAGCGATTACCTCAATCATCACGAGGGTAATGCGCATCATGCGTATAAATAGGTTTTGACGGGCCGC
>DAHWAI010000048.1:0-11738 GCA_027327295.1 Microcaldota archaeon | reverse complement strand
CAGCCGTGACTCCCGTCACTTCTTTGAGTATTTCTCCAGCTTCTTCTCTGCATCGTCCCAGTTGACGAGGTTCCACCAGGCATTGACGTAGTCGACGCGCTTGTTCTTGTACTGCAGGTAATAAGCGTGCTCGAACTCGTCCATGATAAGTATGACAGGCATCTCGGCAAGGTGGTTCATGAAGTGGTTTTCTATTGTCATTATTTGTAAGTTGTCGTTCTCCTGGTCGTAGTTCAGCACTGCCCACCCAGTGCCAGGGTTGGAGTTCGCGGCCTCTGTGAACAGCTTCTTGAACTTATCGAACGAACCGTACTGCTCGTTTATCATGTCGCCGATGCGACCCCCAGGGCTGCCTCCTCCCTTGCTGCCGCTTGGGGCCATGTTGTTCCAGTAGAGCGTGTGCAGCTTGTTGCCGCTGATGTTGAACGTGAGGTTTCTCAGCACACCATGGAGGTCATAGCTCGTCACATCGCCCTTAACTATGCCGTTGAGCCTTTCTATCAGGCTATTAGATGTATTGACGTAGGCTTTGTGATGGCCATTGTAGTGCACGTCTATTATGTCCTTGCTTATGTAAGGCTCCAGGCTGTCCACCTTGTAAGGCAGCGGCGGCAGCTCGTACTTCCTGAGTCCCTTTATCTCTTCCATAATACCACATTCAGGCTTGGAAGCCTGCTTTTTAATTACTGGCTTCCGCAAATTTGAAGAACGGTATACAATAGCATAAAATAACTCGCTCCAATATGGTAGCGTGATACAATGTTAGTGCCGCCCAACTACAGGAAGCTCAAGCGCGCGCCGCAGGTGATACTGCCGAAGGATATAGGCCTCATACTTGGTTATACAGGAGTGGGTAAGAACAGCGTGTGCGTCGACGCGGGCACAGGCAGCGGCTGGCTTGCCGTGGCCCTGGCGCGGGTGAGCAGGCACGTCACGAGCTACGACGTCCGCGAGGACTTCCTGAAGATCGCGGAGAAGAACCGCATTATAGAGGGGCTGGACAACCTCGACCTTGTGAACAAAGACGTCACGAAGGGCATCAAGGAGAAGGATGTGGACCTCGTCACGCTCGACCTACCCAATTCCGACAGGGCAGTAAGGCACGCATACAAGGCGCTCAAGGTCGATGGGTACGTAGTCGGCTATCTGCCACACATGGAGCAGGTGAAGAAGTTCGTGAAGGCTCTCGAGCGTTACAAGTTCAGGACCGTGTTCACGATTGAGGCGATAGTACGAGATATGCTCGTCAGGCAGGAGGGCATGCGCCCATCCACGAAAGGTGTATGGCACACTGCTTATCTGGTGTTCGCGCAGAAATAGCGACGGCGCTCCCGCTCATCGGTCAAAAGTTGGAGCGTATGTTTCCATACGCCCCGGGTGGATGAGAATAGGGTTGTTTCAGAATTAGCGTAATCCTAATCAGGTCCTTTGCTTTTGGGCACGCACACGGCGTGCAGCTAAGATTAGCGTACAAAGATATAAAAAGGTTTTGGCAAACCTTTCAAAAAGACGTATATATAAAGTGCAGTTTAATCCATCTAGCTATTTCGCGGCCGGCAGCCTCTGGTGCGGTTGGCGCCTGTATTTCTTGACAAGCTCTATCGCCTGGGCTATTGCGCGCTTCACGTCAGCGGAGGTCCTTGCACCCGTGCATATGATCTTGCCGTTCTTGAAGAGCAGGAGCGCGCTCTTAGGCTCGTGCACCTTGAATATCGCGCCGGGGAACTGCTCCGGCTCGTAGTCAACGTCATACGACAGCTTCGCCAGGCCGTAGAGATCCAGTTCGGTGGCCAGGTCTGCGCTCGCCACTATGTTCTCGACCCTGTACGTGGGCTTGAGCGTTACGTGGCTGTGCTTCGTGAGCACAGGTCCTATCGGGGTCTTTGCAGCGGCTTTGGCCATCAATGCACCACAAGCTATTTATTGTGAAGGAATAAATACGTTGTGCATCAAAGCTTTATGCAAAACATGTTCCCAGTGGTAATGATGACAAAGAGATCTGCAGGTTTGTTTTCAGGACGCACAAGGCATCTGGCGAGGCACCACAAGCCCTCGAACGTGCGCGCCCGCGACATAATAAAGGACCTTGAGGTAGGCACGAAGGTGGCGATAGTGCCTAAGGGCAACTTCAGGAACATACCGCACCCACGGTACAGGGGTAAGATAGGCACAATCATAGAGAAGCGCGGCACCGCCTACGTGGTCGAGATAAGGGTGATGGCTGCCACGCGCAAGCTCGTTGTGCCTGCAGTGCACCTCGAGAAGGCCTGATACCGGCTTATAGAAATAGTATTCCTGAAACCAGCCAGCCTTGCCAAATGCTACTCGATGCAGGCTACAAGAGCCTTATGGTCAGATAGGTTGTTGCCCAGGCATTCCAAGCTCCTGAATCCGAGCCCCTTGGGCAGCATGATATAATCAAGGGTCTCGCCCTTGCTCGGGTACGAGACATATTTCTTGATAGCATAGGATAGCGTAAAGTCCTTCGGCGTCAGCGCCAGTATGTCATTAGTGTTCTTTATGTTGAAGTCACCGACTATCACAGGATAGATATTCTTCTTTTTCGCGTAGACCAGTACCTCCTTCATGTGCAATAAGCTCAATATATTGTCGTTGGAGAAGTGCACGACAATAACGCTCCTCCACACCCCTGCGACCTTCACCTCTGCATAAACTATCCCGCGGTAGTGCTTGTCAGTTGGTTGCCGTTTCAGCCTTTTCTTGGCCACGTTGCGGAGAGGATACCTGGAGAGTATGGCCTCCCCTGCCCTGCATCTGCGGTCTCCGAACCACTGTGAGCTCTCCTTCTGCAGGTTGCCGGATAGGTAGAAGGCGCAGTGCTTGAAGCCGAGCTCCTTGGCCAGCTCCTTCGCCTGATTGTCGCCATATCTGTTGTATTTTGCGTCGTCCATAACCTCCTGCAGCGTCACAATGTCTGGCTTCTGCTCCCTTATCAGCTCGAGTATCCGGGGCTTGCGCTCTTCCCAATCATTATAGAGCGCGATGTTCAGATCGAAGAGTTTCAGCAACAGCTCACCCATATACGCAGTGTACCGCGTCAATGGTTGGCAAGCAAATCTTATCTGTGCTGCTCGCGGCGGACGTATGGCTTGGTGAACATGAAGAAGCGCTCGTTGCCCTTCAGCTCCGAGATTATGCGCTCTGCGACGAGCTTCGACGGATTTTGGAGCAGAGGCACCCTCGCTGTTATGTCGGCGAAGCTCTCGAAGCGCTTCTCCTGCCTTGCCTTGAGTATGCTCTGTAGGTGCTTCTTCCCCACGCCAGGCAGCAGCTCGAGGGCGTGCTCCCTTATATTCAATGGGCCGGCGTTGTTGAAGACGTCGACGAACCGTTGCTCCTTCTCCTTGACGAGCTGGAGCACTATTCCGTCGACCGCATTCTTCGCCGTCTGCGTGAGCTCGTTGTAGCTGATCCTGTACTTTATAAGCTCTATCTTGTCGCGCTCGTCCTTGCCTATATAGACGTGCTCGCCTATGCTGAGCTGCACGCCCTGCTTCGGCGTCGCCTCAAGAAGCGTGAACCACTCATCGCCCATCAGTTGTGCGAGGGGCTCAGACCTGGTGGAGAAAGACTTGCCAGTGGACATGAAGTCCAAAACCACTGCGTGCTCTTCTCTGCGTTCCCCTTCCATTCGCATCCACCTGTTCTTGCATTATAACACTGCGCTTAGCCCTTCTCGTTAAGTATGCTTAGTATCTTCTTGACTTCATCGTCACTGGGTGAGCTCTTCTCCTTGGTGAGTATCTGCTTCAGCAGCATCGCGCTCTTGGGCATCACGCTCAGGACGTTCTCTATTGCGGTATCCCCGAGCAGGCCCGTCTCTTTGAGCTCTTTCTTGGTCTTCTCGTACTGCTTCTTCGGCACCTTGAACTTCTCCGCGTGCTCGTACGCTATCTGCTGCTCGTACGTCAGGGGCTTGGCGCTCTTCTTGCGCTCCTTGAGCACCTCGTATACCTCGTCTACCGAAGCAAACCCTTTGTCCTCTACGCCTTTGCCTATCAATGCGACCCCCTCACGCTTATTAATCTATCCCTGCAATATAGACTTGCATTGCTGGAACGATAAGTATGGCCTGTATACATCTATAAAGCTTTTGTGGGACCCTGATGGACGTCAAAGCCTCTTACCTGAAGATACTGGAGCAGGTCGGGAAGCGCATAGCCGGCAACGAGGAAGTCATACATCTTATGCTGATTGCGATAGTGGCCAACGGCCACGTGCTCCTGGAGGGTGTGCCAGGCGTGGCCAAGACGACCATGGCGAAGACGCTCTCTGACACCATACAGGCGAACTTCGGGCGCATACAAGGTACCCCTGACCTTGAATTCAAGGATATAGTTGGCTACGCATACATGGATGATAAGACCAAGACCGTGCAGGTCAAGAAGGGCCCGATATTCACGAACATACTGCTCATAGACGAGCTCAACAGGGCGCCTCCCAGGACCACCACTGCGCTGCTCGAGGCGCTGGCGGAGCACCAGGTCACGCTTGGAGACTCGACCATGCTGCTCTCCAAGCCGTTCGTGGCAATGGCCACGCAGAACCCGCTCAACATAGAGGGTACAACGCAGCTGCCGAAGGTACTGGCGGACAGGTTCCTTATGCGCATAGCGGTCGATTACGCTTCACAGGAGGCAGAGGAGCAGATGCTTCACATAAAGGAAACCGAAGCCACGACCACTGTCGAAAAGGTACTGAGCGTCGAGGACGTGCTCGATATGCAGAAGCAGGCCAAGTCCGTCAAGGTTCCGGACAACGTTATAAAGTATATAACAGACATGGTGCGCGCCACGCGCAAGGACATACACGTGGTCATGGGCGCAAGCCCAAGGGCTGAGATAAGCTTCATGGATTGCGCGAAGGCCAAGGCTCTCCTGGATGGGAGACCTGAAGTCGCGATAGACGACATAAAGTACCTTGCCAAGCCCGTCCTCAGCCACAGGATAGTAGTGAGGAGCACGGGAGGCGTTGGAGTGAACGGCGTAATCGACGGCATCGTGGCGACGCTTCCAACGCAGTGAATACTTGCAATTGTGGTGGCAGAAAATGGTATATAGGGCGCAGAGCGCGATGGAATACCTGATGACCTACGGCTGGGCGATACTGATCATATCGGTCGCGCTCGTCTCGCTCTACGCGTTGGGCCTGTTCAACCCTGCATCGTTCACGCACACTTCGTGCATCTTCCCTGCTGACTTCAGCTGCCTGAACAGCTACCTGTCTACCGGCGGTGCGTTCATGATAAATATAGAGCAGTCGACCCAGGCCCCGATAAACGTGACTGCCATTGGCTGCAACTCCAACGACTCCGCGACGCACATGATAAGCTTCGTGTCCAACCAAATCTACCTGCAGATAGGCTCGAACGTCACCATCTCAGGCAACAGCACCGCGACGCTCCAGTGCTGGGACAACGGCACTGTGGTGAACGCCAAGCCAGGTTCGGTATTCAACGGCTATGTCATACTGAACTACACGAACACTGAGACAGGCTTCCCGCACACGGTCTCTGCCATAGTAATCCAGAAGGTAACATAACTTTGGCCATGGCAGGGCAGCCTCATCTTCGCCTGGCGTGCGGTTACACTGCTCTGCGACGGACCTATTCCTTCTTAACGCCTACCTCGAAGGTGCTGAGCGTGCGCCTGCGCTTGCTCGCGAAGGGCCTGAATGCGTTGCCGTTGCCGGAGAAGAACTTCGAGAAGAACTCAACGTAGATGAGCCTTGCGCCTTGTATGCCAGGTTCGAAGAGCGCGATCACTATGTTGAACAGCTGGCCCACAACCAGTATCAGTGTGCCCAAGAGGCCCAGCCAAATCGAGTGGTACCAGCCGCGGACGAAGACGAAGTCTATCACCTGCGCGAGTATCACCGAAGCGAGCAGTATGCCAACGAGCCTAGTGTATGAGAGTATGTGGCTTATCAGCGACGGCAGCTCCATGAGGCTCTGGAAGCCCTCGCCGTAGAGGACCGTGCCCACGCCGCCTACGAGCAGCGCGTACGATAGGATTGCAAACGGGTTGCCGATTCCAAGCGGTTGTTTGTGCAGCACCGCCAGGCCTATTATTACTATACCCCATGCAGAGGCGAGCCATCCCAGCTTCGCTGCCGCGTGCTTCGTCTCGCCGTTGAAGAACTTGTTGAGGAACCCGAGCACGAACCCGAACGACACCATGAAGACGCCTATCCAGCCGGATATCACCAGCAGCGTCGAGAGATGTACCTCTACATCGAAAGGCGTGGGGTACGGCAGCTGGAAGCCGAAGTACTCGTTGAAGAGCACGCCCAGTACAATGGCTATGATTGCGCCAGGTATTATGGACCGCGCTATGACGTTGAGGCCGTTGTCGCTTATTATCATGTGCACGAAGTTCGTAAGAGCCTTCGGCAGCCTGCTCCTGGCAGGCGGGTGCGCTAGCCGGTGTATCAGCCAGATGGAGCCGGCCAGCATCACTGCGCCGTAGCCCACGTCACCTATCATGAACCCGAAGAATATCGGGAAGACCAGCGCGAATATGACCGTCGGGTCGAACTCGTCGCTTCTGGGCAACGAATAGAACCTTATGAAGAACTCGAAGAGCCTGGCCGTGACAGGATTGTCGAGTTTTGTAGGCGGCAGCATGTCTGTCTTAACCTTGTCTATGACGAACGAGTTGTCAGTGACCTTCCTCAGCCCCGCCCTCAGCACCTCGACCTTCGTGCTTGGCACCCATCCGTCAACCGCTATGGCCGACCTACCCATGCCGAGTCTTGTGGTTATCTCCTGCTTCTCGACCTCTATGTCGAGCTGTTCCCTTACCGCGCTCACTATGGGATAATATTCCTTTGATATGGCCGACAGCTCGTCCCCGAGCGCCTTCCTGCGCCTTGCGTTCTCGGCCTCCTGCGATTCGAGTTTCTTGAGCTCCTTTGTGACGCTTCCCGACAGGCCAGTCGGTATTGTTTCCACATGCAGTTTGAGGTTCTCGCAGGCCTTCCCGAAGTCGCTCTGGTCCGCCTTGCTGATGGAGACCAGCGCCGAAGCGTCGCCTTCGATGATTGCGGCGCCCTTGAGCCCTTTGCTCGCGGCGGCCAGGAATTCCTTCAGCTGCGGCCCGGTTACCAGGAACGATATCACCCCTGTGGCGCACAGTATCGACGTGTCATGCCTGAACTGCTTCGGCATGGCGTTCAGTATCTTCGCAGTGTTGGACAGCGCAGCGGCCTCTGCAGCCAGGGCGTCGAGCTCCTTCCTTATGGCAGCGACCCTGTCGTCTATGAATATAGAGTCCGCCTTCTCCGTCAGCTCTTCCATGCTCCCGAAGGCGTAGCGCCTGTCCGAACCCTCTTTGTAGAGCAGGCTCTCAAGGCCCCTGAACCTCTGTGCGTAGGTGCCGAGGTGCGCGTACGCCTCGCTCTCGCCCCTGCCTAACATCTTCGCAGCCTCTTCGGGCATGTACTCTATCTGCATCACCCCCATGTCGTGGAGGAGCGTGAGCACCTTTGCATAGTACCTTCTGGAAAAGATGAGCCTCACCCTCTCCATCTTTGCGGGTTTGAGCATTCACGCACCGAATTCATCAGCCAGGGCGTCGCCGAATGTAGTTATGACGTCTGCGTCCTTGACGTCCTTGAGCGCTGCAATCCTGCCTTTCTGCTGCGCACGTATATCGTCAGCCTTCCGCGCGGCCTCTTTCGCCGCCGCATCGAGCGCAGCTTTGTAATCCTCCTGGGCTTTATCGTCGGCCTTCCTGACAGTCTCTTCGGCCTTCTTCTTCGCGTCCGCCACTATGTGAGAGGCGCGTTCCTTCGCTTCGGCAGTCTCCCTGTCTGCGCTATCCTCGCGCTTCTTTATCTTCTCAAGCGTGCTTATGTCGCTCATTCGAACCACCAATCATTGAAATGCAAAACATCTGTCATACCAGCATACCCACAGCGAATGCGATGAGCGCCAGCGAGGCCGCTATGTTGAACGCCAGCATTATGCGCCAAAGGAGCCTGAACTTCGCCGTGGCTGCGTTGCCCGGCATCGCCTTCAGACCCTTCGGCGCCTCGTGCAGGTACTTCCTCCTCACGTATTCGCTAGCCTCCACTCATCTTACCCTTTATGAACTTTATCGACACTATCTGGTCGCGCTCCAAGTCGTCGAGCCTGCCCTTTATGTATGCTGCCTTATCTATCAGGTTTGGTATCGTGACGTTCTCTATGGCGTTCGCACGCCTGTTGAGCTTCTCTATCTCGTAGAGGAGCCTGCGCAGCGAATTCTCCTTCTCTGCCACTTCTATCAGCATGTTGAAGAGCGTCAGGTAGCTGCGCTTCGCATCCTCTATGGCAGTCGGCACCGATATCAGCTCGTATGCCTCGGACAGCGCGGCTGTGCGCTCTACGCCGACGCTTGGTATGCGCACGCCCATCACGTTCTTAGCCTCGACTCCGGCGCTTATGTGGCTCTGCTCCGCAGCTATCCTCTCGAGCACTATGCGGCCCGCCTGCAGCTCGGCTAGCTTCGAGCTCTCCGTCGCCCTTATCACCGTGTTTCTCATGTTGCCGCGCATGAGGCGGATCTGGCGCGCCAGGTCGAAGAACGCGAGCACGAGGCTCGAACGCTTCGTCTTGAGCAGGTTGAGGCCCTTGTTCGCCACGCGTATCCTTGCGCGCGTGCGTATGAGCTCTATGCGCGTCGTCTTGACGTTACCCTTCGGCATTCTTCCACTTCCCGTACTTGTTTATGTACTCGTCCTTGATGCGCTTTATCTCGCGCACGTCAAGGCCTTCGAAGAGCTCCCAGCCCTTCGCAAGCGTCTGGTCTATATCCCTGTCTTCGTAGTAGCCCTGATTGACGAACGAACCCTCGAACTTGTCCGCGAACTGCAGGTAGCGCTTGTCGTTCTGGCTCAGCGCCTCCTCGCCGACTATTTCAGTCAGGTTCCTGAGCTCCTTGCCCCTGGCGTAAGCGGCAAAAAGCTGGTCGGCGACGCCCCTGTGGTCCTCCCTTGTCCTGCTCTTGCCTATTCCCTGGTTCATGAGCCTCGATAGCGAGAGCAGCACGTCGATGTTCGGGTATATGCCCTTCCTGTGCAGGTCCCTGCTCAGGACCACCTGGCCCTCTGTTATGTAGCCGGTGAGGTCAGGTATGGGGTGCGTTATGTCGTCTCCCGGCATCGTGAGTATCGGCAGCTGCGTTATCGAACCCTTGCGCCCCTGTATCTTACCGGCGCGCTCGTATATCGAGCTCAGGTCGGTGTACATGTAGCCGGGGAAGCCCCTCCTGCCCGGGACCTCGTTCCTCGCGGCGCTGACCTCCCTGAGCGACTCGCAGTAGTTTGTCATGTCCGTCAGTATGACGAGCACGTGCATGTCCTGCTTGTATGCCAGGTACTCTGCCGCGGTTAGCGCGAGCCTTGGCAGTATTATCCTCTCCATGGACGGCTCCGAGCTGAGGTTGAGGAACATCACTGACTTGTCTAGAGCTCCGGTATCCTCGAACTCCTTCTTGAAGAAGTTAGCCTCCTCGCTGTTTATTCCGATTCCTCCGAACACTACGCCGAAGCCCTCCGAGTCGTTGAGCAGCTTCGCCTGCCTGGCTATCTGCGCGGCTAGCCTGTTGTGCGGAAGTCCGGACCCGGAGAATATGGGCAGCTTCTGGCCTCTCACCAGCGTGTTCATCCCGTCGATGGTAGATATGCCAGTCTGGATGAACTCTGACGGTTCTTCTCTCGCGTAGGGGTTGATGGCGCTGCCTGTTATGTCGAGGCTCTCGTTGCTGTATATCCGAGGCCCTCCGTCCCTCGGCCTGCCCATTCCATCGAATATCCTGCCGAGCATGTCGGTGCTGACGTTCAGGCGGGCCGTGCTTCCCGTGAACCTGATTCGCGTCTGCTGCGTGTTCATCCCGCGGGTCTCGCCGAACGACTGCACAATCGCGAGGCCGTCCCTGCTGTCCAGCACCTGGCCCGTCACGCTTGTGCCGTCCTCGAGCTGTATGTCGGCCAGCTCGCCGTATGCGGCATCCTTGACCCCTTCCACGAACAGGAGCACGTTCGTTACCTGATTCACCGTCTTGTAATATACATCGCTCATTCGATCACCTATTGCGCAGCCGCGGCCTCCACTGCGGCTATCGCAGCTATGCTCTTTTTCACGTCGTTGTAGTATGCATCTATTGCGTCCTCCTTGACGAACTTCATCTTCGCTATCTTCTGCTTGGCCTCAACCCCGGATAGCTGTTCCGTAGTCACGTTCCTCTTCACCGCGCGCAGCTCCTCCTCCGCGAGCTCGTTTATCGCCTTCAGCATCAGGTACTGCTTGTGCATAGAGGTGTACGTGTCGACTTCGTCGAAGGCGCTCTGCTGCAGGAAGTCCTCCCTTATCACCTTCGCCACGTCAAGCGTGAGCTTGTCAGGCTCGGGCAGCGCGTCGTAGCCGACGAGCTGCACTATCTCGTTTATCTCCGCTTCTTTCTGCAGCGTCCTCATCGTCTCCTGATAGAGGTCGTGCCAGTCCTTGCCCGCGTGCTCGGCGTACCATTTCTCGAGGTCGCTGGCGTACAGCGAGTAGCTGTTGAGCCAGTTTATCGAGGGGAAGTGCCTCGCGTTTGCCAGCGCAGCGTCAAGTGCCCAGAAGACGCGCGTAACGCGTAGCGTGTTCTGCGAAACCGGCTCGGAGGTATCGCCGCCCGGGGGCGAGACAGCCCCAACAGCGGTTACCGAGCCAACATCGCCGTTGAGGACGTGGACCTTGCCTGCACGCTCATAGAACTCCGCGACCTTCCTGCCCAGATATGCAGGGTAGCCTTCCTCGCCCGGCATCTCCTCAAGCCTGCCGGATATCTCCCTGAGCGCCTCGGCCCACCTTGACGTGCTGTCGGCCATGAGCGCCACGCTGTAGCCCATGTCGCGATAGTACTCTGCAAGCGTCATGCCGGTGTATATGCTGGCTTCGCGTGCGGCCACCGGCATGTTGGAGGTGTTCGCTATGAGTATCGTCCGGTCCATGAGCGGGCGTCCGGACTTCGGGTCATTCAGTTCTGGGAAAGTCGTTAGTATCTCGGTCATCTCGTTGCCGCGCTCGCCGCAGCCTATGTAAACTATGACGTCGGCATCTGACCACTTGGCGAGCTGGTGCTGTATGACCGTGTTGTGAAGAATAAGCCCACCTGCCCCTCCTACAAAATTACTGCCATAATCAGGTACAACTACATCATATACATCGGCTTCCCCCTCAATCTCATTGATGGATACTACCCTGTCGCAGTAGATGTAATCCAGCATGTCTGCAAGCTCGGACATGCGCTCTACCTGCACCTGCAGCGTACTGCCACTGGAACGGCTGCTATGCATCGCCTTGGCAAAATTCCTGAAGGTGTTGACGCTCATATGCTCGTTTCCGGATATGTAATTGTGTATCTCTATCCCGGAGTCCGTGAGCTGCTTGTAAGAGAGCATGCTTCTATAAATGTCGCTGATGCACGACGGCGAAATTGGCACGATGTCGATTGAATCGTATGTGGACGCCTTCGATACGACGTATCTGTGTATGCGGCCTACCTTTTCGTGCGACTGAGAAGCCTTGCCGAATGCAGAAGCCAGCCGCTTCAGGTTAGGTGTGCCCCTTACGAACACTTTGTAGTAAGCAACGCCGTTTATGTCTCTTTTCGCCAGCGTGTGCATGATTGAGAATCTTGCCAGCGCATATGACAGGTGTATACTCAGCTGGTGGCTCGCCGTGACGAATT
>DAHWAI010000033.1:0-6990 GCA_027327295.1 Microcaldota archaeon | reverse complement strand
GTGGATGCCGCCGGAGATGCGCGAGGACCGCGGCGAGATAAAACTGGCGCAGGCCCACAAGGTGCCAAAGCTCGTGGAGCTCAAGGACCTGAAGGGCGACCTCCATACGCACACGAAGGAAACCGACGGCCAGAACAGCCTCGAGGAGATGGCCGAGGCAGCGATCATGGCAGGCCTTGACTACATCGCGACGACAAACCACACGAAGAGCCTCAAGGTTGCGAAGGGTATGGATGAGAAGGCCTTTACGAAGTATTTTTGGGAAGTGGACAGGCTCAACAAGAAGTACGACGGCAGGTTCACCATACTGAAGGGCGCCGAGGTCGACATACTGAAGGACGGCTCGCTCGACCTAGATGCAAAGACGCTCAAGGGCATGGACTGCGCACTGGGGGCAGTGCACACATCATTCAACCTGCCTGGGAAGGCGATGACAGCGCGCATCGTCAGAGCCATCGAATCGGGACTCATTCGCGTGCTGGCGCATCCCACTGGCCGCGTGATAAACCTCCGCGAGCCGTACCAGATAGACATAGATAGAATAGCAGAGGCAGCAGCGGCGAACAACGTCATACTGGAGATAGACTCGTTCCCGGACCGGCTGGACCTAAACGACACCAACATAATGATTGCGGCGAAGCGCAAGGTGATGTTCTCTATAGATTCTGACGCCCACAACGTCACGCACTATGCGAATCTCAGGTACGGCGTCGGCACCGCGAGGCGCGCGTGGCTCCCAAGCTCGCGCATAGCCAACTCCATGCCTGTAGACAGGCTCATGAAAATTCTAAGGAAGTGACTCCCTCCTATATATAAACTGTGTGATTTAACAAAGTGAGCGGGAAATATGCAAAGGAAGCCCACGCCGTTTACGGATGGGAGGATGTCACCGCCTACACTGATAAGAAGCATTTAATAGCTTTCAGGGCGGAATTGTCATGAATGTTTTACACGCAGGCGAGCAAAGGCATGAGCGCAGTAAAATCAATCGGCGCGGAACTTGTCTACCTGGGGTATGGCAGGCATGGCGCAGCGATGAACATGGCCATTGACGAGGCCATGATGCGGCACGCAGAAAAAGAGCGCAAATTCTTCATAAGGTTCTACGATTTCAGCAGGCCAACAGTGGTACTTGCGACTTCCGACTCGGCAAAGAATATAAAGAACACTGATGCCGGCATAGAATTCACTAGGCGAGTAAGTGCTGGCAAGCCAATATACATAGACGACAACGTACTGTCATACAGCATAACGGGCCCCGCCGGACACGAGCAGGTGAAGGATCCCGTTGTTACACACTACTATCTCGGATCTGCCACGGCCGAGGCGTTGGAAGCGACGATAGGCAGCGGTCACAGGATTGAGCTCGGCAGCGCGCCTACGGGAAAAATTCCGTACAGCATACGCGCCGCCGGAGGGGAGCCGATAGCCGGCCATGGCCAATTCGGGCATAAAGGCCCGTCGTTCCTCTACCATGGCGTGATAGCCGTCGGCAAATGGGACGCAGAGGCGATAAATTCTGCGATAAACCTGAAGGAGGACCATTACAGGCGAATCAAGGCATTGCCGTATGTTTCAGGCCTGGCGGACAACACCCGTAGCGTGGCAGAGCACAAACGCGTGCTGATGCAGAACATGCGCGACGCCTTCAGGCGCAGGTTTGCGACTGTTTCCGAAGTGAACGCCAAGGAGCTATCGGCAATGCTGGCATACGCCAGGAAAGCTCTTGTCGAGGGTCACGGCATGGGCAGAGAGCACGGCTACGAAAGCAACGAGTGGCTGTTCAGGAAGGACATCGCACTGAAGGAAGATTCCAGCTTCTGCCTCCTCTACGAGGGCTGAAGCGAACGTGATTGCATGGAATACATAACCGCAGACAATGATTCGGAACTCGTGAAGCATTACGAGGAGGCGCTTGTGCTGGCCAAGAATGCGGACTGCGACGAGGCGCAGTACGGTGCTGTGATATTCAAGGACGGAAAGGTGCTCGGCACAGGCTACAACCACGTGCCGGAGGAGATAAAGGGCGCCTATACATGTGTCAACTGCCCGAGGAAGTCATTCGAGCTGCACGGGGGCGTCGGCCTTGAGCTTTGCGTGACCGTGCACGCGGAAGAGGCTGCGGTAGACGATATGCTGATAACCAGGCACGTGCCCAAGGAAGACAGCGAAGCCGCGACGATTGTCATAGGCAAGTTCAAGAACGGGGTCGTGCACGTAATACACAGGATGAAGCCGTACTGTACCAAGTGCAGCGGCCGCATCTTCAACGCGACGCTCATAGGCAGCGTGGTACTGCTGGTCGAGGACACAGGTTCAACGAAGAGGTTCGCGTCCTTCACGCGGCAGGAGTTCCACGAGCTGTCGTTCGTCGACCTGAAGGAGAATTATACCAAGACTATAAGGGAAAAAGGCACCTAGTGCGACGCAGTCCGCCTGAAAAATCCGTCCCAGACAAATGCATAAATAGGCGTACGGCGAAGCTATACAATAAACCATATTCTCAGGCAAGTAATGTAAGTGAATCGTAGGTGAATTGCATGGCGAACGAGCAAACGGGAGTACTGGAACAGATAAACATGCAGATGGACGCCCTGATAAGCGACACGAGCGTACCGAAGAACGTGAGGAGCGCAGTGACCAACGCCAGAGCGAAGCTCAACGACGATGGCGAAATTACCGTGCGCGTATCTTCGGCGATATACGACCTCGATTCAGTCAGCAATGACATAAACCTTCCGGCGCAGGCGCGCACGATGATATGGAACATACTGAGCATGCTTGAATCGGTCAAGCAGTAACGTTCATGGGGGAACAAAAGACCACGGAGCTCGCAATGGAGCTCACATCTAAGCTCTCCAAGTACGGGCTCCTCCTGTCGGCCAGCGTGGACGTGGATTCCGTAGCCGGCATGGACCTCGACGTGATAGCATCGAGGTTGGGAGAGTTCAGGAAGGAGGGCGTGCCCGTGGTCATAGACAACGAAAAGCTTTCCGCGGTAGTGCAAGCCATGCGCGGCGAGAAGTCCCCCAAGCCAATAGAAATAGAGATTGAGCGCCCTGCCACGTACAAGCCGAGCGCTTCCGACATAGACGCCAGGTACAGGATATCGAACAGGCAGGTGGAGCACGCCCACGGCGCAGTGAGCGACTTCGTCGACTACTTCAACGACAGGTTCAGGCGTATGCGCACCATAATGGCGCAGCACGCAGCACAGATGGGCAACGCGCTGCAGAGCCTTGAGCACCTCAAGGCATATGCCAGCGGCCGTGAGGTCTACATCGTTGGGATGGTGTCCAGGAAGAGCACGACGAAGAATGGGAACGTTCTTGTAGAGCTCGAGGACGAGACGGGCACCGCCAAGGTCATCTTCGTAGACGGGACGTCGCAGAGGGCCAAGGAGCTCTTCGCCAAGTCAGCGTCGATAATCAACGACGAGGTGCTTGCAGTGCGCGGGAAGGTCACCGGGCCGTTCGTCATAGCGAACGAGCTCATATGGCCTGACGTACCGATAAAGATCCCAAAACGCGTCGAGGACGACGTCGCGATAGCGTTCGTATCCGACGTACACGTCGGAAGCAAGCTCTTCATGGAAAAGAACTTCTCGCGGATGATAAGTTGGCTAAATGGTACCATAGACGACAGGACGCGTGACCTGGCAGGCCGCGTGAAGTACCTGGTGGTTGGCGGCGACGTCGCCGACGGCATAGGCGTATACCCCAACCAGGACCGCGACCTCGCGGTGCTCGACATGTACACCCAGTATCGGATGTTCTTCGAATTCATGGAGGCGGTGCCTGACTACATCCACGTGTTCGTGCTAGCGGGCAACCACGACGCGGTGCAGAGGGCCGAGCCCCAGCCGCCGTTCGGCCCCGACCTTATCGGCGACTTCAAGAAAGACAACGTGCACATAGTATCAAACCCGAGCATGCTCACCCTCCACGGCCTCGACGTTCTCACCTACCACGGAACATCCCTTGATTCCATAATAAGCGCGGTCCCGGGCATGAGCTATGCCAAGCCGGAGCTGGCAATGATAGAGGTGCTGAAGAGAAGGCATCTCTCGCCCATCTACGCGGGCAACATAATAGTGCCGAGCAAGAGCGACAGCCTTGTCATAGACACGGTCCCTGACATTCTCCACATGGGCCACATACACAAGAACGGCACGGCGAACTACCACGGCGTGACGCTGGTCAACAGCGGCACGTGGCAGGCGCGCACCGACTTCCAGGTCAGGCAGGGCCACATACCGACGCCGTGCATACTGCCTGTGTACGATTCGAAGGCGCAGAGCGTGACGACAGTGGACTTCAACCAATGAGGCGATTGCATGGACACCAAGGAGTATTTCGAAGCGCTCTCAAGGGATTTCCAGAAGGCATACGCCGTGGCGACGGAAGCGAGGGGCAAGGGCTACGACCCTGAACCGGAGGTCGAGATAAGACCTGCACCTGACCTCGCCGCGCGCGTAGAGGGAATCATGCGCGTCGACGGCCTGGCTGACATAATACGCGCCAAGGCTGGCGGCAAGTCGAGGCCGGAGCTCGCTTTCGAGATGGTGAAGGAAGTCTGCACCAGCGAGCGCTTCGCTGGCCCGACGGACAAGCGCCTGCTCCTCGCCGTCAGGATCGCACTGTCGGTGCTCACGGAGGGCATACTTGTGGCTCCGACGGAAGGCGTGCAGGGGGTTGAGCTCCACGAGAACCCCGACGGTTCCGACTATGCGGCAATCCTCTACGCCGGACCGATAAGGGGCGCGGGAGGCACCGCGGCCGCGCTGTCCGTCGCGTTCGCCGATTCCGCGAGGCGCCTTCTCGGCGTGGGCCCGTACAAGGCGCAGCAGAGCGAGATTGAGCGCTACCTCGAGGAGATACAGCTCTACAATGCGCGCGTGGCGCGCCTTCAGTACCTGCCCGACGAGGCTGACATACGGTCAATACTGGAGAACTGCCCCGTCTGCATAGACGGCCTACCGTCAGAGCAGATGGAGGTCAACATACGCAGGAACATCATGCGCCTCGACGCGCAGGGAAAGCCACAGCAGATATCGAACCGCATACGCAGCGGCGTGTGCCTGGTGTCATGCGAGGGGATAGCGCAGAAGGCTAAGAGCGTGCTCAAGCACACGAAGAACGCCGGCCTAGACTGGGGCTGGCTCAACAACGTAATACGCGTAGAGAAGCAGGTCATGGCACCGACAGACGGAGAGAAATCAGAGAAGAAGGAGGCTGTGTTCCTGCAGGAGCTCGTCGCTGGAAGGCCTGTGTTCGCGTACCCGGAGCATGCAGGCTCATTCAGGCTAAGGTACGGTAGGTCGAGACTGACAGGCATAGCAGCGAAGGGCTTCAGTCCCGCCACGATGCACGTGCTTGGCGAATTCATAGCAACTGGCACCCAGCTCAAGGTCGAGAAGCCGGGCAAGGGCTGCATAGCAATGCCGGTCGACACAATAGAGGGCCCGTTCATCAAGCTCGAGACGGGCGAGGCATTCAGAATAAACAGCGCGGAAGATGCTGCGAAATACAAGGGCAGCATCGCCAAGATACTTTCGGTCGGAGACATTCTGGTGACGTATGGCGACTTCAAGAAGACCAACACACCTATGCTGCCAAGCAGCTACGTAGAAGAGTACTGGTACAGCCAGCTTTTGGCACGGGGCTACAAGGGTGCAATGCCGAACATCGCCAGCTTCGAGCAGGCATACGCTTTCTCGAAGGACTACGGCGTGCCGATGCATCCGCTCTACATCTATGATTACGCTGACGCGGGCGCAGAAGCGCTGAAGGACCTTGCAGAGACGCTGCTGGAGGCGAAGGTCATTGCAGACTCCACAAGCATATTCTCGCTGAAAAACATCGAGGTGGAGGGTGACGACGTTGCGCGCACGAGGGAGACTCTTGAAAGGGCGTGCGTCCCGCACACCGACAAGGGTTCGAGCATAACAATAGAGGGTGCAGACGCCCAGAGCATACTAAGCACCCTGGGATTCACGAAGCCGGACATGACCATAGATGTGAACCCGAAGGTCCTGGACAGGTACGGCGCTGACACCGACACGCTCGAGATGCTCAACGCCGCGGCGCCGTTCAAGGTCATGCGGCGCTCGACGCATGTCGGAGGGCGCATGGGCAGGCCCGAAAAAGCGCGCGAGAGGCTCATGAAGCCCGCGCCCAACGTGCTCTTTCCTGTCGGCGAATACGGCGGCAAGGAGCGCAACGTCTCGAAGGCGTACACCAACGAATCCAGAAAGTTCGACTCGCAGGGGATATACGTGGAGCTGGCCAGGCTCCGCTGCGTAAAGGGCGGCGAGTACATAGACACGTTCTACTGCCCCGTCCACAAGGGCAGAGCGGAGGTAGTGTACATGTGCAGGAGCTGCGGAGCTCTGTGCAATGGTAGGGAGTGCGACAGGTGCAGCGGAGAGGCAATAGCCAGCGAGACGAAGGCTGTGGCCATAGTAAAGGAGATAGATGCGGCAATGTCGAGGGTCGGCCTGGCGGGCGTGCCTAAGCTGATCAAGGGCGTGAAGGGGCTCGTCAACGGGAACAAGGTGGCCGAGCCTCTTGAGAAGGGCATACTTAGGAGCATCAACAACGTCTACATCTTCAAGGACGGCACGGCGAGGTTCGACGCCACGGACGCGCCGATGACGCACTTCTACCCGAGCGAGATCGGGACTCCAGTGGAGAAGCTCAGGGCCCTGGGCTACACGAAGGACAGCGATGGCAGCGAGCTCACATCATCCGACCAGCTCGTGGAGCTCAGGCACCAGGACGTGGTGCTCAACAACAGGGGTGCGCAGTACCTTCTCAGGGTTGCGAAGTTCGTCGACATGCTGCTCAAGAAATATTACCGCATGGAGCCGTTCTACGGGGCCGAGGACGTCAACGACCTCATAGGCCAGTACGTAGTGACTCTATCACCGCACACGTCGGCTGGCGTGCTCGGCAGGATAATAGGTTTCACGAGCTCTAACGTAGGGCT
>DAHWAI010000021.1:0-7192 GCA_027327295.1 Microcaldota archaeon | reverse complement strand
GGGAAGCGACAACTTCGTCGGCATTGTTGAGGGCAAAGAGCTCAAGGAGCTCGCATATTCGCTGGCCAAGTATGAATGTAGGAATGTCTCGACTGCCGTTGCGTCGGGATTCGCGAAGGTATTCAGGTTCAACATGGACGCGCAGTTTCCCTTGAGCGACCATGCGGATTTCTCCCAGAGCATTGATTATATAGAAAGCACAGGTGCGAAAAAAGTGGTTACGTACGGCAGCAACCAGAGGCTGTTCGCCAACAATCTGCGCGCGAAGGGCTACGATGCGATGCCGTTCTTAGAAGCGCCCACAAACCTTTTCGACGGCGGGCTCCGGACTCAGTAGATAGCCCTGCACTCATTTTTTAGCCTTAACGCGAGAATAGAGATAGGTAGCGATGCAGGTCAACATCGGCCCTGGGCTGGATCTGGATGCGCAGCTAGTCATGACCGGAAGGTGCTGCATACTCGGCCAGAGCGGTTCGGGAAAGTCATACCTCGTCGGCGTGATGGCGGAGGAGCTGTGCAGGCTCGGACTGCCGTTCCTGATTGTAGATACGGAGGGCGAGTATTCCAGCCTGAAGGACGCGTTCGGCGCGATATGGGTGGGCGAGGACGAGAGAGCAGACCTTAAGATGGGCAGCGTAGATTACAAGGAGTTGATTGCAGACAGCATACGCAACAGCGTGCCGGTGGTCTTCGACCTGTCGGATACGATGGACAAGAGCGCGCAGGTGTCGCACGCGCTTAGCGCGCTCTACGAGCTTGAGGAGGAGCTAAGGAGTCCATACTTGGTGATAATAGAAGAGGCAGATAAGTTCGCCCCCCAGGTGCTGCACAAGGGCACCAACATGGTGGAGGAGATAAGTGTCAGGGGCCGCAAGCGGGGCATAGGCCTGCTTGTCGCCACGCAAAGGCCCGCAAGCATAAGCAAGAACGTGCTCGCGCAGTGCTCATATGGCTTCATAGGAAGGCTCACGATAGAGAATGACATAGCCGCGATAAACGTGCTGCTCGACAGCAGGCGCCTGCGAGAAGAGATAGTGCACCTGGACACAGGGCGCTTCCTGCCGTTCGGCATACAGTTCGCGCATGTGTTCGCGGTGAAGAGCCGCAGCGTCGTGCACAGGGGAAGCACGCCGAAGCTGAAGACGACCCCATCGAAGAGGGCTGACATAGCCGCCATCGTATCGGAGCTGAAGGCGCAGCCAACCATGCGGGAACCGAAGGCGCAGAAGGGTCCAGGAAAGGAGGCGCAGAGGCATGTCAAAATCTTCGCGATAAAGGCAGCACGCACCATCGATGATGCGAGGCGCATCGCCGACAGGCTGGCCTCGGGAAGGTTAGGTGGCAGGCTTGGCGGACGGATGGGCGTGGAGAGCGTGGAGCTTGCATACATACCTATGCTGCACGCGCAGGTGCTTGCCCCAACGCAAAAGAGCTCGGTCTTCAAGGAATTTTACGTGGTGGTCGACGAGCGCGGCAGACTCATGAGGGACAGCGGCTCGCTGCGCTTCGTGGATCCTTCAGCTGATGTAGGGGCGTCCATGAGCGACAAGGAGGTTTTGGTGGCGGAGGCCCTCCGCGCTGCTGGGAAGGCGGACTACGACAAGCTCGAAAGCATGACAGGCATGCGCTCTGGCACGCTCATCAAGGCAGTTAACAGGCTGTCCAAAATAGGTGTTGTCAGGGACGACGGCAGGCGGTACTCGCTCGTGGACATGATGCGCTATGCCTCGGCGAAGCTCGCCGAGACCGACGAACTGCTGGTGAACGACTCGCTGCTCGCAGGCCAGATAGACCAGAAGAAGGTCGCGAAGATGCTTAAGGTAGAGTTCCCGGGCTGCAAAATCACGCCGATGGCCACGCTCTACCTGCCGGTGTACAGGATAGTGCTCAGGAGGGGCAACACCGTGCGCATGCTGGTGTACGATGCGGTGCACATGGGAGACCAGAGCGCAAGCATGCTCAAAGCCGCAGAACGCCAACTTAATAAGCCTTAAGCTCCAATATCACGCTGCTGAGAGAGGGCGAACAGGATGAGCGAACTCAAATTCAAGACTACCGCTGACATAAAGATACCTGAAAAGCTCATAGACCAGGTAATAGGCCAAAAGAGCGCCACGGATATAATAAAGAAGGCAGCGAAGCAGCGCAGGAACGTGCTGCTCGTAGGCACACCCGGCACGGGCAAGACCATGATGGCACAGGCCATGGCTGAACTGCTCCCGGGCACCGACCTCGAGGACGTGCTCGCCTACAGGAACGTGAACGACGAGAACATGCCCATCATAAAGGAGGTGAAGACTTACCAGAACGAAGAGGAGCGCGCGAAGCATGGAGATGGACAGGGGCGCCAGATTCTCCAGAAAGAACGTATGTCCAGCCGCATGAACCTTAACAGGAACACGTCGCTCGTGACCCCTATCGTGCTGGCATTAGTAATAATAATATTCGGCCTTTCGCTCAGCGGGCTGATAACAGGCTACGAGATAATAGTGCTCGCTGCACTCATCCTTGGTGTTATGATTTTCGGCGCGATGGCCCTGTTCATGGGAGGCCTGACCAGAAGGGTAGGCATGCCAGGTGCGAACGATGCAAATGAGCCCAAGCTGATAGTCGACAATACGGGCAGGGTCCACGCTCCTTTCATAGACGCGACCGGCTCGAGGGCCGGCGCGCTGTTCGGTGATGTGCGCCACGACCCGCTTCAGACAGGTGGGCTGGGCACTCCGGCACATCTGCGCGTCGAGAGCGGCGCGGTGCACAAGTCGAACAAGGGAGTACTCTTCATAGACGAGGTGTCTAACCTCGACCCAAAATCCCAGCAGGAGCTCCTTACAGCCATGCAGGAGAAGCACTACTCAATAACCGGCCAGAGCGAGATGAGCTCAGGCGCGCTGGTCAAGACCGAGCCCGCCCCGTGCGACTTCATCCTCGTGGCTGCAGGCAACCTGCAGGACATACAGCACATGCACCCTGCATTGCGCTCAAGGATACGCGGCTACGGCTACGAGATATACATGGACTCGAGCATGCCGGACACTGTGGTCAACAGGAACCTCATCGTGCAGTTCATCGCGCAGGAGGTGCGCAAGGACAGCAAGATACCGCACTTCGACATGGGGGCGGTGCAGGAGATACTGGAAGAAGCAAGGAGGCGCGCTGGCAGAAAGAACAGGCTCACGCTCGTGTTCAGGGACCTTGGAGGCCTCGTCAGGGCCGCTGGTGACATAGCAGTGGAGAAGGGCAAAAAGGCGGTGACGCGCGAAGAGGTACTGGCCGCCAAGAACCTCGCGATGCCCATAGAGTCGCAGGTCATCGCGCAGGAAATAGAGTACCGCAAGGACTACAAGGTATTCAGCACCAAGGGCTTCAGCGTGGGCCGCGTCAACGGGCTTGCCGTAGTGGGCGGCAGCATAATGAACGCAGGTATCATAGTACCCATCGTGGCTGAGGTCACGCCGGCGAGCTCGCGTTCGGAGGGCAAGTTCATACCGACAGGCAAGCTCGGAAAGATAGCGAACGAAGCAGTAAAGAACGTCAGCGCGATAATAAAGAAGCATATGGGCCGCGACATAGCCAACTACGACATGCACGTGCAGTTCCTGCAGACGTACGAAGGCATAGAGGGTGACAGCGCGAGCGTGTCCGTGGCCCTGAGCATACTGTCGGCGATGGACAATCTCATGGTAGACCAGTCGGTGGCCATGACTGGTTCGCTCTCTGTGCGCGGCAAGGTGCTGCCCGTAGGCGGAGTGACACCGAAGGTCGAGGCTGCGATAGGCGCCGGCATAAGGAAGGTGCTCATACCGGCCAGCAACAAGGACGACGTCTACATAAGCAAGGACTTGATAAAGAAGATAAAGATCGTGCCCGTGCGCACGTTCGGGGACATAATGAAGAACGCTGTCAAGCCGAGCAAGCGCCGTGACGAGATAATCCGCGAGCTGGACAGGCACGAAAGGGGTGCCGAGGCATGACGGGCAGGCCCGCTGAGGATGGTGAGGCGGAGGCCCGGAAGCGTCTCGAGGGCTTCGGCAAGTCGGTGCTCAACGACATCAAGGAGCAGAAGAACCCGTCCTTCAGCACGGTCACCAGGACCAGGTCCAACATATTCTATGACAAGAAGGAAGGTTACCTGAAGCTGGGCAGCGCAAAGGAGGAGCACAGTTTCATAAACGTAGCGCAGGCCAAGCGCTTCATGCAGACTACGGCCATAGCTGCCAAGTGCTATGACTTCGTCAGGCAGAACCTGCACACCAGCATAAGGGGCTTATTTTACCAGCTCAAGTATTCCCTTGGGGAAGATGTAGACGAGAACATCTTCAGCGAGCAGAGCGAAAGCAATCCGCTTATAGAGGATCTCGAGGTTGCCCTCAGCCTGAAGCGCGAAGGCCTCAACCTCAACGCAAACAGGAAGGGTGTTCTAGCCGGCAACATGCGCATACTGGACCGGTTCGGCGACGAGCGCACGGAGATAGATGCCAGCAAGCAGGGCCGCAGCGGCTGGGCGATACCCAGCGACGTCGACAACGACATAGAGTTCGTCGATGTGAAAGCGAAGTATGTACTATCCGTGGAGAAGGACGCCCTCTGGCAGAGGCTCAACGAGGACATGTTCTGGAAGAAGGAGAACTGCATACTGATAAGCCCGCAGGGGCAGGCTGCGAGGGGTACGCGCAGGCTGATAAGGAAGCTGGCAGACAAGGGCCTGCCGGTGTACGTCTTCAATGACGGCGATGCGTGGGGCTGGTACATTTACTGGACGATAAAGACAGGGAGCATAAACCTGGCTTACATAGGCAAGGACATTGCCACGCCCGAAGCGAAGTTCATAGGCGTCACGATGTCTGACCTGGACCACTACGATTTCCTGAACAAGATGACGATGCGCGCCAGCGACGTTGACCTGAAGCGCGCGCAGGAGATGCTCAACTATGAGTGGATCAACCGCCACAAGGAGTGGGTCGACGAGCTGAAGAAGGTGCTAAAGACGAAGAAGAAGCTCGAGCAAGACACCTTGCAGGGCCCGAGGCTTACATTCGTCGACGACTATATCAAGGACAAGATAAAGAATAGGGAGTTCCTGCCGTGAGCACTATTCGTCGTCCTTCTCCCTCTTCTTAACCGGGACTGCCGAGAATTTCTTGCCGTCCTTGCTCAGGCCCGGAGGTTCTAGCTTCCTCCCTCTCAAGTAGTTCGTGACTCCAGGCTGGTCCCTTGCCGCGGACTCTAGCAGTAGGTCGTCAATCTCTTTTTTCTTTATCGTGAACGCAATAAAATCAGCGATCCACAACATGATCGCAGTTACCATGTCAAGAGGCGTGATGCTGGATTGGGGCATCTCTTTATAGAAGAGGAAAAGTTTCTCGAAGAACTCGGCGGCTTCGCGGCTCTCAGTCAAGACATATTTTTCCGTGGCCCCGACTTCACGGTTTTCGACGTATGCTTCCATCACAGAACTGTTGGCGTTCTCAACGAAACTCTCGAGGAGGCTAAGCATAAGCTCGTCATTCAGCAGCTTATTGACGAGCGCTGTAGGGTCTTTGCCGTGCAACGCGGTTTTCGTGACCTCGAGATCATGGCTGAGCTTATCTTGGATAAATTTCTTGATGCTGGCAGAGCTAGTATTGGAGTTTACCACACGCTCATGACTTGCGGACCTTACCAACCGAATACGCCTCTGACCATTGATTGCATCTTGACATTTAGAAATGCACAGTATCAGACCACGCTTACTGTGGTGCGCTTCTTTACTGCGTTGATCACGTGTCCGTAGTCGCGGTAGTGCGCTATCGCGGTGAGCGTGACGGTGTAGTCGCCAGTGTCTGCATTTAGGCCGCCATGTACGTCGACGCGCGCCTCGCGCTCCTCTCCAGGCTTCAGTTCGCCTAGGTGTTCCTCGTGCTGCTTCGCCATGCCGACGTCGTCGAAGCTCAGCTGCTGCGGCAACTCCAACACAAGCGACGTGAGCAGCACTTCGTTCGTCATGTTCCTGACACGCACATACAGGGACGCGCTGCTCTTCCTGCCAGAATAAATCTTGTAAGGTACCCACTCAGAGGTCAGCCTGTAGGGTGAGGCCTTCGTTAGGTCCATGCTGGAATCTTTCTTGCCGAATAGGTTCAATATCGCCACTATAACACCTGCTCGTTTCAATTCGTCAGATAGTAGATGTGCATGAATCCTTTTATATTTTCGTATACAATATAAATCAAGTTTAGGAGGCGCGTCGGGTGGCTGCGCGAGAGGCATGGATGAGTTGGCGGGGATTAGGTCGTCGGTAAAAGTGTAACTATGCCTATAAAGTACAATCTGACCAATTATGATGTGCTGGCGGGCAAAATAAAGAAGGTGGCGCTAAAGGGAGCAATGCACGCTAACGGCGGTGCTCCGCCGAAGCAGCCTGAAGTTGAATCCGCCGATGACGCAATGCTGAAAAATATGGCGGTGCTTATAGCTGCCTTCAGCTCAGGCCATTCATGGCAGACGCACAAGTCGATAGTAGACCGCGAAGCGCTCAACAAACCAGAGATAAAATCAGAGTTCGGAGACGCACTCTCGAGTAGGTGGAAGGACGTTTCGCAGGGAGACATCTTCGAGCTCGCAACGAAAAAAGTATCGGACACCTCATTCTTTCAGTGGCTCTTTTTCAACGTGGACAGGGACAAGCACGAGGACTACAAGCTTGCGTGGCAGAATCTCAGCAAGGAACTGGCCGAGAACTGCGACGAGATAACCGAAAGCAGCAAAACTTGAAAGGATCCGGTGCTGGTCTGATTATTATTCAGGAACGCTGGCCAGGTTCATTATATTAGATATGAAGTGGGGCGGAAGGCCGAACGCGTACTTGGATACGAAATACGCGTATGTGGCAACTTTACTTATATGGGCCCGGTGAGATTTGAACTCACGACCTCCCGATTATCAGTCGGACGCTCGAACCAGGCTAAGCTACGGGCCCCTAGAACTTAACTTCGATAATTTCGCCGTTAGGCTTTTCCTCCCTAAATACCTGAGTTTCATATTTATATAGGTTGACGCTCTTCTGCGTCCAGTAGGTCTCAGGCAGGCCTGCCTTCACGCACGTCTCATTCAGGAATTGCTTTGCGTTCCAGTGCTGTTCCACTGCCACTATCGGGAGCAGAAGGCCGCTGTTGATGCCGTACTGCACCATGAGTCCGTCACGGCCGACCTT
>DAHWAI010000036.1:0-3702 GCA_027327295.1 Microcaldota archaeon | reverse complement strand
GCCTATCGCGATTATGGATTTTCTGTTGCTCCTGGCGAGCGCGATATTCTTCTCCAGTTCATCGTCCGGCATGCCAGCATATTCCGGATGCACGCCGAGGGCAGCGAAGATGTTTTTGCCGTCGCTCATTGCAAGGGTCTTCAGGTTAGACGCGGTGTCGACCCCATTAGCTATTATGATGCTGACTCCACGCTCTATGCTGGCGCGCACGGTTCCCATCGAAAATGACTCTATGTGGCAGTGAGCGTCTGCCATCTCGGGCATGCTCTTGCGTGCCTGTATGCTTTCCTTGAGCACCTCCTTTACGGCCAGGGCAATTGCCATGAACTGCACCGTTATGCGCTTGTCCAACAAATCTCGCAAGATAGATATATATTCTTTGAATCAGAACTATCAGTGTGCAATGGTACACGGTGCTGTGATGAAAAGCAAGAGAGGGGCATTTAGGAGCAGCAAGAGAGGCAGCAAGAGCACGGTTGAATACGTGCTCGTCGCCCTGATTATAATACTTGTGGGCGTAGTGATATTCTATAACATGGAGATATCATCCCTGCAGAAGAGCCTCGCCTCGCTGCAGGCGCAGCCGCCGCCCGGGCAGAGGCTCACAGGCATAGACCAGCCGTTGAACGCAACCGAGCTTGCCGCGATAAACAACGCTCCGCTTTCGTACTTCGAAAATGCAGCGAACATGATGCTAGCTGGCAACCTCATAGGTATGGTATCTGTGCCGGTATTGAACTCCACCTACTTCGCGTCCAACGCGCTGGTAATTGGCGGAAAGCCTAGCGTGGTCTACATAGGTGCCATCTCGTGCATATATTGCGGGGAGAATAGGTGGGCGATGGCCCTCGCGCTATCGCGCTTCGGCAACTTCACCAATTTGTACAAGGGCTACAGCAGTTTCGGCGACTCCGACGTGCCTACTCTCTACTGGTCGCAGGACAACTACACCACGCCCGCAGGCGTCGGGTTCGGAGCTTCGTACACGAGCCCCTACATAAACTTCTTCGCCTCGGACTACGAGTCGCCCATAGTACAAGGCTTTCAGGTGCAGCCTCTTAGCTATTTCATATCCAAGGCTCCCAACTCAACATATAGGTCGGCAATCACCTTCATGAACAACACAGACAAGTTCGCAGGAACGCCCTTCACGCTGTGGGGCGGTTCTCTCTTCGCGGGTGCTGATGCAGTAGCGTTCGGCAACACTACACCATCTAGTTCATCGCTGCCGCTGACCTACATGACTCATGCTGACGTGCTCAGGCAGATTGGCACTTTCAGTGATAGGTTTGCATGGACCGAGTACGCCGGTGCAGACATATACATAGCCGCGACGTGCCCGTCCATAGGCAACGCCGCGCCCGTGTGTTCGCTCCCGGGGATAAAGGCGATAGAGGCTAAGATGACTGCATGACCCGCATAGTGGCACTGCTGAAGGATGTATACCGACCAAGGTACGTGGCGCTGAACATTGCCGCCTTCGCGGTGTACTACCTTATTGCAATGGCGCTCATCAGGATGAACAACACAATCGCCATACTATATGCGCCGTACGCCAGGCCTCTGTTTTACGCTGTGATGGCTACGGGCTCAATAATGTTCACGCTTGCCGTATACTCCATAAGGAACACGAGGAAAAACTCGGCCAAGTACGCGTCGAGTGCGGCAGGCACTGTCACGGCAGTGACCAGCAGCCTGTTCATAGGGTGCGGCTGTCAGGCACCTGCCACCCTTGGCCTTTTCTCAATATTTGTCGGCAGCGCCAGCGCGCTGGGTGCCGACGTCTTCATTGCTGACCACGAAGCGCTGCTTCTCCTGCTCCTGCTTTTTATAAATGTGGTGTTATTGTCATACTATATGCTGAGGCTCTCGAAGCCGCAGTGCAGAATCAAGAAAAAGGGTTGATTGGGTGGCTGCAGTTGCCGGGAAGGCTGGCGCCAGCGCGCGTGGGTCTTCAAGGCTAATGGCACGCACCTCCGGGACGAAGGAGGCGCGGAAGGCAACAAAGCCAGCGAAGCGGCGCAGAGGCGCCGCAAGGCGCACCAGAAAGGCACCACCAACTCCGGAACCAAAGCCCCTTGCATACATACCAACGTCATACAACGGCGCCCTCGTCTACGACATCGCCACCGGCAACGCAGACAAGAAGGTCACAGAGGAGGCACTGCTGCTCGATCACATGATGCTCAACCTGACGGAATCATCGTCCAAAGCTGCATACAGGTCAGGCCTGTCAATAGGGACGACTCTCTACGACATCGCGAGGTCTGTACGTTTCGGTAGCCAGTACGAGGACTACGTGCCCTACATTGTCGAGTTCCTCGAGCGCGCCGGCTACTATGTGACATACGGCATCTTTCCCGACAAGGCAATCTTCAGGCTTCACGGGCACAGCCTGTACATAGGCGCGCGCATGCACACTCTCGAGGCTGGAATCATATCCGGATTCATAAGCGCGGCGCGCCATTCATACACGCCGGTGGATGAGACATCCTGCAGGAACGACAGGGCAGAGGCATGCGTCTTTGAGACGTCGCAGAAGGCTGCTTCGTCGTCCGTGCGCAGGGACATGCTGGACAGGTTCGTGGGGCATGTACACGGCCGCGCGAGTTCCGGTGCATATGTTGACGCTTCCTTTTCTCAGAGCTACCATGCTCTGCTTTCCTCTTCTGTGCTCGAGCAGGCACACATGGAGACGCTGCGCGGCATCATGCACTACATAGGTTCGTCGCTCAGGAAGAGGCTGGAGAGCAACGCAATGAAGCCAACTACATCGTCGTACATCGCAAACAGCATAACGCTGCTCAGGCTTGGCACCCCATACATGGACAACATGCGCAGACTGGACATACGCCTCGCGTTCGACACTGCAACTTCGCGCAGCGGAATGGCCGAGCTTTCGATAGCGTTCCTCAACGGCATCCTCGGCGAGCGCGCCGGAAGAGCGATAGCCACAGAAAGTAATAATAATGGGTCTTATACAATAAGGTTGGCGAGTCCCTCCAGCATGGGCAGCCGACGACGAAAGGCATAGCTGGTTTTCATGGCACTAGAATTCATGGACACCATAGGGCGCTTCATACCCTCGATAAAAGGGCCGAAGGCACCAATGTCGCTCCGCGAGAAGATGTACTGGACGGCAGGCATACTCGCAGTGTACTTCCTGCTCTACAACATCTACGCCATAGGCGTGAACCAGCAGGCAGTATCGCAGCCCATACTCCAGCTGATTAGCATAATATTCGCCGCCAGGATAGGCAGCCTTATAACCGTAGGGATAGGGCCCATAGTTCTTTCCAGCATAATACTCCAGCTTATAAACGGCTCGGGCCTCATACACCTCGACCTGAACGACACAGCCACGAAGGGGCGTTTCCAGTCGATGCAGAAGCTCTTCGCGATGAGCATCGCCGCGGTAGAGTCAGTAGTGTTCGTGCTCAGCGGCTATGTGCCTGTAGCAAGCCACGCTGTCATGCCCTTCGTGATGCTGCAGCTGGTGACGGGTGCGTTCACCATCATCTTCCTCGACGAGATGATGACAAAATATGGGATAACGTCAGGCATCAACCTGTTCATAGCAGCAGGCGTCTCGTTCGCCATCGTCGCGGGCACAGTGGGCATACTTGTTCCAGAAGCCATTGCCACGATCAACGCGGGAGGCGCGGCAGCGCTCTCCAACGCGGTGCTCGCTTTCGGGCCGCT
>DAHWAI010000031.1:0-5282 GCA_027327295.1 Microcaldota archaeon | reverse complement strand
GTTGAGTGGAAGGATCACTTCGGAGTTGGCACGCAGGCGCACCCCGAGCTCAAGTCGAGGCCGGAAAGGCCGGCACCGCTCTTCGCCGCGTTCATAAGAAGCGCGATGGGTTCAGAGTAGCAGGCCGGCGTACGAAAGCAGGTACCCCATGACGTCGCCCACAACTGGAATCCTTGATGAGACATGCCTTATCCTTGCCATGTCGCCCTCGGACATCGCCCCGACGACTACCAGCGCGGGCGGATAGACCAACAGGTATGTTATGGCTGCGGTTATCAGCAACGGTATGTAGTTGCCACCCCAGAAGAGGCTCAGCAGGTAGATTGGTATGGAACTTATCACGTTGGCGGCCAGCACCCTGGCCAGGCGCGCCGTATGCAGTTGCGCCCTGAAGTCGCGCATTATGGCCCTTACGAACATCACCCCCATGACTGTCGGCGTTATTATGAACATGAGCACCACGAGCCCTACGCCCTTGAACTCAGGCACCAGGACGAACAGTAGTACTAGCTGCACTGCGGCGAGTATGGCGTTATACTTCAGTACCTTCTTCACCTTGTTTGCGCTTATTAGCAGCGTGCTGGCGTACGAGCCGGCTATGTAGATGAGGAGGCCGAGGGCCGTAATCCTCAGGTAAAGGGGCGCGAGAGTGTAGACGCCGCTGAAAGCGACGTAAGATACAGGCTTCGCGAGCATCGCGACGAAGAATATCAGAGGTGCAGCGAGAAGGAATGCAAGGTACACAGAATAGCTGAAGAACTCGCCCGCCCTGTGGCTCAGCTTCGAGTTCGCGAGCGTCGCGGTGAAGGTGGGGAGCAGCGAAAGGCTTATGGAGCCGAAGACTATGTCGAACATGTAGCCCACCTTCGACGCTATGCCGAAGTTGCCCAGCATGAAGGTAGTGGCGAAGAGGCCCAGCACTATTAGTGATATGTTGTTCATCACGGCGCCGAACATGTTAGAGAGCGCCACGGGCAATGAGAACTTCAGCATGCGCCTTATGCCTGCAATGGTGGGTGCCACAATGCCTATTCCGTTCCTATTAGTTATCAGGTATATGGCTATCAGGAAACCTGCAGCCTGACCCAGTACGAGACCCAGGGCCGGTGCCAGCGCGCCGAAGCCGGTTAGCGCCAGGCCTATGCTTATCGCAGCCTGGAAGAATGCGCCAGACGTTATTACCAAGCCTGCATGCATTGACCTGCCGACGCCTATGAGCATCGAATAACCTGCGCCGAAGAGCATCGAGGCGAGTATCGAGCCTGCAATCACCTGTATCACATACGCGTACGACGTATTGTGGAGAGAATACTTCGCTATCGGAACGCTGAGGGCGATGGCGGCGAGCGTCAGGACCACACCGGCCATGAAAAGTATTGCCAAGCCGTCCGACACAAGAGGGCTCAGCTTCTGGCGCTCCTTCTTAGTCATGTACTCTGAACCAAACTTGTTCAGTGCAGTGGCGACGCCGAAGCTGCCGAACGAACTGAAGGTGCCTGCCACGGCTGCCGCTACCACATAGACACCGTAGATGCTCGGTCCCAAGAGCCTCGCCACCACTATGAACGACACCGCAAGGAACGCGAACGAGAGCACCTTACTGATAAGGATGAAGCTTGCCATACGGGCCGTGCGTGCCCCAAGCTCTAGTGCGCTGCCCTCCTCGGCTGCGCCCGCCATCTCAGCCAAACTACCACTCAGCACCCTATTGTGCGTGCATATTATTAATTTGTTTCAGGGAAGTCACGTCAGGCATAAAAACCTTTAGAGGTGTAATCTATGCATTATGCCGCGCGCGGAGCACTCGCTGCACCGCGGCTTCTTCACTTCGCTGGAATGGTATGATGGAGGACAAAGAGGGAAAGCCCCAAGACGTGCAAACCGAACACGATGCGCAGCTCTTCGGCGAGCAGAAACAGGCGCATGAGCATTCACGCAAACCGGCAAAAAGCGTCGGCAGGTACCTTAAGGACGCCGGCAAGAAGATCAAGAGAGAGTATGTCTTTGCCGCAATCGCGTATCTTGTCATCGCGCTCATAGTAATTGCCCCGATAACGGCCAACATGGCATCGAGAGCTCCAGGCAGCGGAGGCGACACATACCAAAACCTCTGGGACATATGGTGGGTCGCACATGCTGTGACGCACTTAAAAAGCATATGGAGCACCAACCTGCTCTTCTACCCGATAGGCTCAAACCTGATTTACCAGACGATGAGCCCCATCGGAGCGCTCTTTACAGCGCCATTCCAGGCGGTGAGCATACCTTTCGCGTACAACGTGATGCTGCTTTTGGGTTATGTAGTTTCAGGCCTTTGCATGTACGTGCTGGCGAAGTACGTGACGCGCAACGCCTACGCGTCCTTTATAGCAGGCCTGGTATTCTCGTTCAGCGCCTTCCACGTGGCGCAATCGTACGCGCACATTGACTGGATCGCCATAGGCTGGGTTCCGCTGGCGCTGTACTTTTTCCTGCGCATGCTCAACGATGGTAACAAGTACAAGAACGGTGTCGGTCTCGGCATAACGCTCGTGCTTGCGGTTTTTATGGGTGACGTCGAGCAGGGCATAATGCTGATGCTGCTGCTCGTGCTCGTCGGCATAGCGTACCTGCTTACCAAAGAGACGCGCAGGCTGCTGCTCAGCAAAAGCTTCTGGATATCAGTGTTAGTTGCGGTTGCGGTAGCATTCGTGCTTGGCTCATGGGGCTTCCTGCCGCTGCTTCATGCCATAACAATTCCAGGCACGCTCAGCCAGGCCAACTACCTGAACGATGCAGCACACAACGAGCTCTGGAGCGTCAGCCTGGGCTCGTTCTTCATACCAAGCTACTTCAACGGCATATTCAACAGCAAGGGCTCTACCTCTTACGTACAGAAGACCTTCGGCTACGACCCAACAGAGAGGGTCGCGTACGTAGGCTACACCGTCATTGCGCTCGCAGCCTACGGCACGTACAGGACGCGCAAGCTTCAGAGACTCTGGCTCGGCATCCTCATAGTGTTCGGATGGCTGGCTCTCGGTCCCTACCTTCAGGTCGGCGGCAGCGTGACGCACCTTCCCGAGCTTTATCTGCTTTACCATGCTCTTCCTGTACTCAACATAATCAGGGAGCCAGGCAGATTCCTGCTCGTGTTCAGCATCGCGACCTCGATGCTCGCCGCGGTAGGCATGAAGAGCCTGCTTGAGGGGCATGCTCATGACAATAGGCATAGGGCGCTCTTCCTCGCTGCAGTCATAACCGCGTTGTTCGTGATAGAGGGCCCTGGCATAGGTCTGACGCACTCGTTCGCGCAGCTCGTCTCGTCGAACGCGAGCGTGCCGCACCTGTACAGCCAGATTGCCACACTTCCTGAGAACTTCAGCATGTTGATACTGCCTGCCATGATCAACCCCTACGGGGCGCAGGCCAACCTCTATCCAGGCCTCAACACTTATTATGAGGCCATTGCAGGCAAGCCCCTTGTAGGAGGAGACGTCAGCCGCGAGAACAACACGCAGGAACTTTCACTTTACAACATACCGCTCGCGATACAGGCGCAAAACCTGGAGAGCTCCGGCACGTTCTCTTATCCCACACCGGTGAACGAGAGCCTCATCAATGAGAGCCTACTAACGCTCTACAACTACAACTCCACCATAGTTGCAGTAAACAAGAATGCTTACACGAGCTCTGGACTGTCTCAGCTCGCCAACTACCTCGAGTCTTCGCTCGGGAGCCCAATCTACAACAGCAACACCACGATAGCGTTCAGCGACGTACAGGCGATAAATTCAACTTTGTACAAGAGCTACGTCGTGTACCCATACCTGCCGGATCTCTACCCTAATTATTACGCGGTGAACGGCACTACGGCCCTCATGTGGCTGCCCAACGTCTACGGATGCGCATCGAATGGCTGCTACATGCCTTTCCAAGTATATGCGCCGTATGCTAATACGACGGACCTCAGGGGAAAGCTCTACTCGTCGACCGTATATACAATACCGACGAGGATAAGCTTCAGGGCTATGGCAGTAGTGCCAGGCACATACACGCTCACGGTGGGCATGCCAACGACATCGTCGTCTTACAACCAGATAGCGAAGTTCAACGTCACCACAGCGCTCAGGAGCTACTCGCTCAACACTACTCTTGTCTCTGGCCCGTACGGAAACTCCGTGCTCTTCCTGCAGGGGCTGAGCGCAACTGGTAACGAGACGATAGCTGTAAGCAACGTCACGTTCTCAAGGGGCTAGCATGAATGAGCTAAAGCTCATCGTGGACCAGAGGGAACGCAACAGCGAGCTGCTGAAGGCCCTCGAGACCCTGGGCATGAGCATCGAGGTCAGAACACTGCCGGTGGGCGACTATGCGATCTCCGACAGGCTGTGCGTGGAGCGGAAGACCATAGCGGACTTCGAGAGCTCGCTGGTCAGCGGGCGGCTCTTTGACCAGCTGACGAGGCTTAAGGAAGCGTACGAGTTTCCAGTGCTGCTAGTGGAGGGCAACGCAGAGGCATTCCGCATGCGGCGTGCGTCGATAAACGGCGCAATCGCAGCCATATACGTCGACTACGGGGTGCCGGTGCTGTTCACTGGCGGAGAGAGCGACACCGCGCAGACGATAAGGTCGATGGCGAAGCACGAGCAGGCCGGATCCAGGCAGGGGCCATCACTGAAAGGGGCTGTTCGCGCCTACACAGACGCGCAGTTCCAGGAGTACGTGATAGGCAACCTGCCAGGCATAGGGCCGAAGCTCGCGAAAGCACTTCTCGCGCACTTCGGGACCATCAGGCGCATAGCCAACATGAAGCCCGAGCAGCTCGCCAAAGTGGACAAGATAGGTATTAAGAAGGCGCGCCGCATGCACGAAATACTCAACAGGCGCTACGACGGCAGTCTCTAAGGTCTCCCCTTCGGCGGCAGGTAATGGTATATCCAGTTAGTCGTGAACGTCACGTTGCGCACCGTGGAGTTGTTGCCGTTGCCGCTGTAGTCGAAGACGTTGCTGTTCAGCGGCCACCAGCCCACGAGGTGCACTATGTCGCTCGGGTCCGCTCCTATGCCCTTGACATAGCTTGCGTTGAGCGCGCTGCGGGAGAACGACGTGTTGTAGAGCTGCACGTCCGCGACCATTGCGTTCAGGGCGTAGAGACCCTGGCCGGGGTGCGGGCCGCCGAGGTCGATGCTCGTTATGTGTGATGAAGTGGTGGTGCCGTTCTGCGTTACGGTTTCGTTCGTGTACAGGTACCATCTGCCTGAGGTGGTGTTGACGGTCAGAGCGTAGAATGACCATGGCTC
>DAHWAI010000018.1:0-26527 GCA_027327295.1 Microcaldota archaeon | reverse complement strand
TTGCCGGGATTTGAACCCGGACCAGCAGGTTACTTCATACTTGTTTGCAATTCCAGATATTCATCATCGCCCATTGGCTCAACCTTCAACTAAGCATCTGGAGCCTGCTGCGCTGCCAAGTTACGCCACAACCCCGTGGCGTTATGGATTCTGATGCAACTGATATAAAGGCTTTCTCCCGGCCGTGGTGAAGCATGTTGCATATTATTACCACGGCGGATAGCACTGTGACGGCTGTGGCACACAGAACAACGCTTATTAACCTTTTTGCATAAACCTTCTTGCATGTTCACTATTCTTCAGGCGTTCTATTCCGTCCTACTCGGGATAGTGCAGGGAATATCAGAGTGGCTGCCAATAAGCAGCAAGACGCAGGTGCTGATAGCTGCGCAGGCGCTCCTGCACCTGAACTTCCAGCAGGCGTACACCTTCGGTCTATTCATGGAGATAGGCACGGTGCTCGCCGCGATAATCTACTTCAGGAATGAGGTCTGGTCGCTCATCAAGGTAATAATACTGCGCAGCTCGCCGATGGACAGAAAGCTCTTCAAGTACGTGCTCGTCACTATCATATTCACCGGAATAATAGGCACTCCGATATACCTGGTTGCTGACTCGATAACCGGCATATCGGTGGGCATTCCCATGATGGTCATAGGCCTGGTGCTCATAGGCGACGCTGTGCTGATAAGGTACTCCAGGAAGAAGAAGGCGCAGGGAATAAACACGCGCAAGTTCGGCAGTCTGACGCTCAAGGACTACGTTATAATAGGCATAACGCAGGGGATCGCTGCGTTCCCTGGAGTCAGCAGGTCAGGCATAACCACCAGCACGATGTTCCTGATGAACGTAGAGGCAGACGAGGCGTTCAGGCTCTCGTTCCTCACCGGCATCTTTGCATCCACGGCCGCGTTTGCACTGACGCTAGTTAAGAGCTACTCCAACGTCACTGCAGCGCTTTCCTTCATAGGGCTTGGCGGTCTCGCAGTAGCCATAGTCACAGCCACGATAGTGAGCCTATTCCTGATAAACTTCCTGATAAAGGTGGCAAGCAAGTCGAAGATTGTCTACCTAATAACCGCCCTAGGAATAATAGCGCTCGCGAGCGGCATAATGTACATGGTGCTCGGCGCTTGAGGCACTGCAGTCATCAACCGATGCACAAACGCTTTTGTTGGTTGGCTTCCATTGATGCGTGCATTTAACGCTAGCATTTGGTGTATGAATGGAGAGAAAGAAGCTTGCATACTCTGTAGTTGCAGTACTGGTCGTAGTGGTAGCAGGTGTTGCAGTCTACCTGAACAGCACCGGCGCTTCGTCGCTCGTGGCGTTCGACAACGTCGCAGTACCGCAGTCACAACTCGCAACCATGCGCAGCATAACCGACAACATGACTCTGGCGAACAAGATAGGCATCGGTGTGGCTACCGGAGTATTGCTGCCAGTGACTAATGTAAGCAGGCTCACCGTAAACGGCACCCCAGAGGTTCTTTACATGGGCGCCGACTACTGCCCGTTCTGCGCTGCCACCAGGTGGGGCCTCGTCCTCGCCCTGATGAGGTTTGGGAATTTTACATCGCTGCATTACATGACGTCGAGCGCATCCGATTACGCACCAAGCACGCCGACCTTCACGTTCTACAACTCCAGCTATTCCAGTAACATCATCGACTTCGTGGAGGTCGAGATGTCTACCAACTACATACCGTCGGGCTCCAGCAGCTACGCGACGCTGCAGACGCCAACACCGTTCGAGGGCTCCCTGTTCACCAAATATGACTTGGACAACCAGCTGATACCGCAGGGGCAGCGCGGTGGCATACCTTTCATAGACTTCGGCAACGTCAGCGTGGCGTACGGCGCAGCCATCGACCCGAAGACGTTTGACAACAAGCAGTGGAACGATATAATATCGCTGCTAAATGACCCAGGCTCTCAGCAGGCGCAGGCCGCGATAGGCGCCGCGAACCTCTACACGGCGCAGATATGCGCGATGACGAACGGGACGCCAGCCAGCGTGTGCAGCCAGCCTTTCATCTGAGCGGTAAAGAGGTACGGCTGAACTTACACTGCTACGAACGGCTTGCTCAGCCTGTAGGCGCTGAGTAGGCGGTGAGCCTCTTCCCTGTGGGCACTGATTATGTCTGTTGTCTCGCGCGGGTCCTTAGCCACATCGTAGAGCTCGTCCTTTCTGTCCCCGAAGAAGTGTATCAGCTTCATGTTTCCAGAGTACACGGCCGTGGCACGCATATTGTATTTCTGCTTCGTCTCGTAGATTCTCCTCGCTACAGAGGACCTGTCCTTTAGCTTGCTTAAGAGCTGCCCGTCCCACCCCTCGCTTATGCCAAGGTGTTCGCTGACTGCGTATTTCGATGCCTTCATGTTCCCGTTCAGGTGGTTCTCCTTGCCCGAACCAATGTCGAGAATAGCACGGTATAGGGATGAGGTGCTGACGTTGCTGTCCAGCCTCTCATGGTCCGCAACCATGCGGCCGTTGTCGTAGTTCACAGCTACGAGCGGCACTTTCGTCACCTCTTCGTACGGGAAAAGCGAATGGTAAAGCAGGCCGTGCTCGCCGAAGAACTGACCGTGGTCCGACGTTATTACGAGCGTCGTGTTGTCCAGCATACCCTTCACCTTGAGCATACCAACCATGGCTCCGAGCTTGCGATCCAGATACCCGAGGCGACGCATGTAACCACAATGGAACATGCGCGCCGTGCCTTCATCGAGCTCGTTTATGCCGCTCAGGTACAGCCACTTGTCCTGTATGGTGTCGCGGCTCTGTACGGGATAGTTCTCGTGTGCCTCTATGCAGTTCACGAACATGAACTGCGGCGCGAAATCATAATCCCTGTCTATGTACTCTGCCATGCTGTGTATCGTGGCGTTTGCACCACGGTCCAGCCTGTGCGTGCCGTCGGCCCTGGCCACGCTCCTGTCGAGCCGCTTCCTAAGCGAGAGGTAGACGCTGTCGACCATGGGCTTAGGCATCATGCGCGAAACTGCTACGCTCGCAGCCACCATCCTGGCCCTTGTCCTCTCCCCGCCGCGAAGTATGCTCGCAAAGCGCCTGGTCAGCTTACGGTCGTACTGACCATTCGAGTCAATCCAGAGGTCGTATATGCGGCTGAAACCTGCTCCGAGGTTCGTGAAGCTAGTCAGGAATGGGTTGTTTGAGAAGAGCGTTGTAGTGTAGCCGAGCCGTGCCATGTTGTATGCGAGAGTATGGGCGTTCTCCGGCAGAAACTTCACCTGTGTGAACCACGGGTCTATGGAGCCAGTTGCAAGGAAGTCCCGCGCAGTCTGCCGTATCGAGGATGCACGCATGTTGGTGAACATCGATGCGTGTGACGGGACAGTCCATGTTGCTGGCGAGACCGCGTTCTCGTAGCTCGTCGCCCTTCTGGCGATGCCCGATAGCAGTGGCATGCCTGCGCGTGCGTCGGCAGCCCTGACCGTGTCGAGCAGCAGCACTATTATGTTCCGCTTCCTGTCCATTTCAGTCACCCGCCATGCGCTGAAACGCTTTATAAAGCTTGGCATGAAACCGTTTCATCTGTTTTGCCGAGGGTCCGGCCAGATAGGATGTGGGGCCTGCACTGCAAAGTTTTTATTCGTGCCTGCCGCAATAAGTAGCGACATCGATGGACATCTGCGTACTGAATCCTTACTTCCATCCGTACAATGGAGGGACGGAGAAGTTCTTACTGGAGATATACGGCAGGCTTGCCAAGAGGCACAACGTCTGCGTGGTTAGCGCAGGGCTCAAGCAGGGAGAGGAGACACACGTCGACAATGTAAGGGGCATAAGGGTCGTAAGGCTCAAGACAAAGTACGTGCACATACCTGGGCTTCCGCTGCCCTTCCTTGCGATGGAGGGGGTGACGGAGCATATTGCAGAGGAGGGCGCCGACATATATCACATAAACAACAGGTACCAGTATTTCTACAACGCGGTTGGCGCAATAAAAAAGACAGGAGGCAAGCTCGCAGTGACTATACACAATTCGCTTCCAAAGGGTATAGGACCGATGACGGACGCCGGAGGCATGGTCTACGATCTTGCGCTAGGAAGGCGCACGATACACTCGGCGGACATAATAACAGGAGTGTCGAAGAATGCGATAGAGACGACAGTGCCGTGGCGCGACAGGAGACGCAGCAAGGTGATATACAACGGCGTCGACCACAAGCGGTTCAGGCGACGCGGAAAGAATGACAGGCATGTCAGGAACATAGCACTGAGGCTCGGCCTCGATAGGCCGATGGTCCTTGCCAACGGAAGGCTCGTCCAGCAGAAGGGGCTTACCCATCTTATAGACGGAGTGGCGCGGATGGATAGCGAGGTGGACCTGGTGATTATAGGGCGGGGCCCGATGGAGAGGGCGCTTTACAGGCGCGCCAGGGGCAGGGGGCTCAGGGACAGGTTCCGCATAGTGAGCGGGATATCCGAGAGCGACTTGCCGTATTATTACAATGCAGCTGATGCGTTTGCCCTTCCGTCACTGTACGAGCCGGCGGGTCTGGCACTACTTGAGGCGCTTTCGAGCGAGACACCCTCGATAGCGACACGCATAGGAGGCATACCTGAGATGATGGGGCCTGGTGGCCAGTATGTGGAGCCCAAAGACATAAATGGCATTGGAGAGAGAATAGAGTTTGTCCTTGGCAACAGGAAGAAGACGGCTGGGATGGCAGCCATTGGCAGGAAACGCATGGTCAAGGACCATGACTGGAACAAGATAGCAAGACGCTACGAGGAGCTTTTCGAGGGCGCGGCAAGGCGCTGAGCTGTGTGTATGGCATTCTTTAGGAAGAAGGACAAGAAGCAGTCAGTCTGGTACATGATAACGCACACTGGCGAGCTCGACAAAGAAGAGTACATGAAGCTTGTCAAGGGCGCCACGTGGTTCGTGGGGCTGGGCTTTGCTGCGAGCTTCGCAGTCTTTATAATAATAGCTTTCATTGGAGGTATCGGCACTGTAGTCAGGACCATACTTGACTCGAACCTCTATATCTACCTGCTAGCGTTCCTGGCAGTATTCCTTGGCATCCTGCTAAGGTTCGGGAAGTGGCAGTATTACCTCAAGACTCTTGAGCTTAAGGTGCCGCTGAAGAAGAACCTCATAGTCTACCTTTCGCTTTACTCGATGAACATCACGCCAGGAATGCTCGGTAGGGTTCTCGTGGCCTACACGATAAGCAGGCTTACCGACGTAAAGATTAGCAGCGTCGTGCCGATAGTTACGATGGACATATTCACGGACTTCATGGGCACAGCAGTAGTGGCGATACTCGCCGCGATATACTTCCACCAGTACGTGCTTTACGTCCTTGGCCTGGACATACTGCTCATAATACCGTACGCCTTCATACTCAACGACTGGTTTTACAGGGTCATAAAGCGCATCTTTAGGAACAGGCGCTTCCTAGAGATGTTCACGCTCTACGGCGATGAGTATTTCGCCTCCCAGAGCGCACTGAACACGCCCAAGACATATGCAGTGTCTATGGCCGCGACGATACCTGCAACGGTGCTGTCTGCGATGGCCCTGTACTTTACACTCCTGGCAACGGGCATCGTGCCGCACGTGGCCGGCACTATATTCATATACACGTCGGCGCATATCTTCGGCATGGCCACTGCCATACCGGGCAACATAGGCGTCACTGATGGCGCTCTGGTCGCGCTGCTGGGCAGCACCTTCCACCTTAGCACGGGAGTCGCGTCGGCCGTTACCATAATGACAAGGTTCGCCACACTGTGGTTCGGCATATCCCTTGGAGGAGTGCTACTTATCTATACCTTCAGGTACTGGGGGCCGAGCAAACGCGCTGCTGGAATGGATGAGAAGGGAAAAAGAAAAAGGAAGACTGCCTAGCTCATTCCTCGCTAGGCTCATCCATGCTTTCTTCTTCGGAGAACGGCTCTTCTGCGTCGCCTGCTGCGCCGCCGCTGACCTTTATCTTACCGAATTTGCCAGTGCTTATCTGGGGTGTGCCCCTAAACTCGCTCACGTAGCAGTTCGAGAGCTCAATCGTGTCGCCGACGTTGATCGTATTTATGTCGTCTCCCCAGAGAGACATCGCAATCGTGCCCGTGTCGTCCTTGAGCGTTATGCTGGCTACCATTAGCCTCTTCCCGAACTTGGTCACGACCTCTCTCGGTTCCTCTTTCTGGGTAACTTTCGCCGTAAGGTTGATGTTGCTGGCACCTGCCTTTAGTTCGCTTATTTTCATAAAATGCACCTTTAGCAATCAGTAGTTTGCCCCAAAAGGTTATTTAAGCCTTTTCGGGCTTTTCCGCGATTTCGGAATTGCGGAAGGTGTTTATCGGCATGCCGAAAAATCTACAAAGCAATAAAAATAGGCAGCGCCAAAAGTTAGAGCATGGAGAGCGCGGAAGCGCAGCAGGAAGGGCTGAAGCATGGCATGCACCCCTCATTCCTGAACACGATAAGGCAGAAGGAGCGTGTAAAGGAACGCCTGAAGGGCATAAGGCAGAAGATAGGAGTATACAGCGCCAAGGGAGGCGTCGGCAAGACGACCGTTGCCGTGAACCTGGCTTACACGCTGGCCAGGATGGGCTACAGTGTCGGCCTCCTTGATGCAGATATAGACTGCCCCAACGTGCCGATGTTCCTTGGTACTGACGCCAAGATGGATATAAGCCATTTCCCGCTCAAGCCCCTTGACGTAAGGGGCGTGAAAGTGGCAAGCACGGCCATGGTGGTGGACGATGCGAAGAAGCCGATCATCTGGAGGGGCGCACTCGTGGCCAAAATGCTTGGCGATTTCTTCGAGAATACAGATTGGGGCGAGCTTGACTACCTTATAATAGACCTGCCTCCGGGCACCTCTGACAGCCCTCTGTCTATCATGCAGCTCCTTGATCTGAAGGGCTTCGTGCTTGTGACTACGCCGCAGAGGATAGCAGCTGTCAACTCTATAAGGTCAGGCCTGATGGCCAAGAGGCTCGGCGTTGCGGTTCTAGGGGTCGTGGAGAACATGTCAGCAGGGGAGCCTACAGCCAGCACGAAGGATGTGGCCGCAGCGACAGGTACAGAGATTATAGGCACCATAATGATGGACAAGAGGCTCGGCGAGATGGCTGATTCTGGTAGGGTGCCTGCGCTTGAGGATGACAAGGCATACAATGAGTTCAAGCGAATTGCAGAGCGCATAAAGTAATGCATAAATAGTTTTCCTCATTAAACTTACTGTAGGAGAAAGCGTCCGATACATGTATAGCTGAAATGCAATCCTATTTCCTGCGCTCTGTACTGCTTATCGCTTAAAAAAGGTGTAAACATGGCTGAAAACCAACTTGGAGGCCAGCAGATACTTCTGCTGCCTGAAGGATCGTCAAGACTTTTAGGGAGGGATGCACAGCGCACGAACATAGCTGTAGCAGTAGCGGTCGCGAACGCGGTCAAGACCACTCTTGGCCCGAAGGGCATGGATAAGATGCTTGTGAGCGACCTAGGCGACATAGTCATAACGAACGACGGGGCCACGATACTCAACGAGATGAACGTGGAGCACCCTGTCGCTAAGATAATGGTCGATATCGCGAAGACGCAGGATAGGGAAGTAGGGGATGGCACAACTAGCGTCATAATAATGGCCGGCGCGCTGCTGAAGGGCGCTGAGGAACTGATAGAGCAAGGTATACACCCGACCGTGATAATACGGGGCTACAAGATGGCTGCGACCAGGGCTCGTGAGGTCTTGGCCAAGTACTCGCGCGAGGTGGGCGAAGAGGAAGAGGCGCCGCTGCTGAAGATTGCCATGATAGCGATAGGCTCGAAGAACATTGGGGACGAAACAACGAAGACCCAGATTTCGAAGCTTATAATAAAAGCAGTCAAGCAGGTCATGGAGAGGGGCACAGACGGCAGGTATCACATAGACCACGATTATATAAAGGTGGAGAAGAAGGCAGGCGGCAGCGTTGCCGACACGCAGCTCATCAACGGAGTGCTGATAGACAAGGAGGTCACGCACCCAGGCATGCCGAGGCTTGTGTCCAATGCGAAGATAGCGCTGCTCGATGTGGCTCTCGAGATTGAGAAGACCGAGACCGACGCAAAGATAGAGATAACTTCGCCGGAGCAGATGGAGGCGTTCCTGCAGCAGGAGGAGCGCATGCTCAAGAGCATGGTCGAGAAGATAAAGAAGAGCGGCGCGAACGTCGTCTTCACGCAGAAGGGCATAGACGACGTGGCGCAGCACTACCTCTCCAAGGAGAAGATAATGGCCGCGAGGCGCATAAAGAAGAGCGATATCGAAAACCTAGCGAGGGCTACGGGCGCCAAGATAGTCACTAGCCTTGACGATTTGTCGTCTTCGGACCTCGGCTACGCAGGCACAGTGGAAGAGCGCAAGATCAGCGGGGAGCAGATGCTTTTCGTTGAGAAGTGCAAGGACCCGAAGAGCGTGGGCATACTGGTCAGGGGCGGCAACCAGCAGGTCGTGGATGAGTACGCGCGAGCCATAGACGACGTCATAGGCGCAGTGTCGGTCACGATGGCAGACAAGGGCAGGTATGTCCTTGGCGGAGGCAGCATCGAGATAGACGAAGCTGAGGAGCTTAGGAACTACAGCGGCGATGTCGGAGGCAGGGAGCAGCTTGCCATACAGAAGTTCGCCGACGCCCTCGAGGCAATACCAAAGGCTTTGGCCGACAACAGCGGGATGGACGCCATCGACATATTGGTCAGGCTCAGAAGCGAGCACAAGAAGAAGGAGGGCAGGATCTACGGCGTCGACGTGAACAGGAATGCAGTGGGCGACATGGTGAAGGCAGGGGTCTTCGAGCCTACCAAGCTGAAGGAGCAGGCACTCGACAGCGCCTCGGAGGCGGCTGAGATGGTCCTCAGGATAGACGACATCATAAGCTCCAAGGGATCGCGGGGCGGCGGTGGCGGCCCTCCTGGCGGCATGCCGGGAGGCATGGGAGGTATGGAATGACTGCATGAATCCTTCTTTTAGGCATGGGGCTGCGGCCCCATGCGAAATGTTTTAATTATGGAAGAGCAATGACTGTGGTGCATGGATGGCGGCCAAGAGAACCAATAACGTGATACTCGTCTTAGGGTCGCCGGGTGCCGGAAAAACCACCCTCATCGACGGCGTTAAGGAACGCAACAAGCGCCTGAAGATAGTCAACATAGGCACACTGATGCTAGAAGAAGCAGAGGCATCAGGCATAATGAGGGACAGGCTCAGGTACCTGCCAACAGCGAGGATTCAGGCACTGAGGAAGAAGACCTTCAGGCGTATAGGTGTCATGAAGGGAGCTGTCATTGTCGACACCCACGCAACAGTCGAAAAAGGGAACAAATTTATATTTGGACTGCCAATAACTGACTTGCCCCTGATGGGGAATATTTCAGGCATAATATATGTCGACGCCAGCACCGAGGAGCTGATGAAGAGGCGCGTCGCAGACACTCGCAGGAAGCGCGAGGCCGACGACGAGGAGGTGCTGAACCTGCAACGCCACCTCAACCTCGCTGTTGTGACGATGTACGGCTCGACGTATGACATACCTGTTTACATACTGCACAACGAGGATGGCAAGCTCAACAAGGCGAAGACGGACTTCGAGAAGTTCGTCGAAGACATTATCAAGAACGATGCGATAAGATGACAGCACTTCTGGCACTTACAACCCCGATGCCTGTGCAGGCGATAGTGCTTCTGGTGACAGTTGGCCTGGCCTACGTTGTGCTCTCTGTGCTCATACAGCGCAAGCTCACGAACCCGAAGCGCATGCGAGAGCTGCAGAGGCGCATACAGGAAATTTCAAAGGAGATGAACGAGCTAACCAAGAACAAAGCCCCACAGGAGGAAGTAGCGGCGAAGCAGAAGGAGCTCATGCCGCTCATGGGCGAGAATATGAAGGCTAGCATGAAGCCCATGTTCGCGCTGCTGCCAGTGTTCCTGCTCCTGTACTATGTGCTGCTGCCTAGTGCATTCGGCTCGTGGGCAGGCCATGACTATATCTTCCTTATAGGCATGAAGCTCGGTTATCTTGGGGTATTCTTCGCTACCGTCTTCATCCTCGGGATGGCCTCCACCGCAGTCATCATGGTTTACGACAGGAAGAAGGCCAAGGAAGAGAAGTCAATGGCCGTTGAGGTAGGGCAGGGTCAGTAGCAGGCCTTGGAAAGTTTTATTTATTTAGTGGCAGTATATATCTTGCATTTTTATCAGTCAAAAAGGTGTAGCAAGTGCCGAAACCAATGCATAGGTCCCACAGTTTCAGGAAGCTCAAGCGCGTCACCAAGACCGGGAGGAAGGTGGTGCACTACAGGCGCAAGGCACCCTCCATGCCGCACTGCGCCATATGTGCCGGAGAGCTCAACGGCATAAGCACCAAAGGAGGCAAAAGCAGGCGCACCAACAGCAGGCTCTTCGGTGGCGTGCTGTGCGCAAGGTGCACTGCAGACGTAGTCAAGATGGGCTCCAGAATAGAGCGCGGCGACATGAAGCTTGACGACATAGGCGTCAAGCAGAGGAAGTTCGTCCTCCAGCTGGTTGCGCACTGATGGTTCGCGATGATAAAGGTTTGCATCTCTGGCAGGGCCTGCAGCGGCAAGACGACTTTAGGTAATGCCTTGGCCGAGGCGCTCAACATAGAGCACATAGGCAACACGTACAAAGCGCATGTGAAGAGCAACAAGGAGCTTGCGAAATTCACCCTTAACGCCAGCAAGAAGTTCACCAATGACTTCGACAAGGAAATCGCGAGAAAGGCCGCGAAGACCAACTGCGTCGTCACCACGCGCCTGGGCCCATGGATGGTCAAGAACGCCACGGTGCGCGTCTGGCTGAATGCGAGTGACGCAGAGCGCGCGAGGCGCTTCGCAAAGCGCGAGGGCGTAACTGCGAGGATCGCAAAGGCCTCGCTCACGAAGATAGATGGCGCAGTATACAGGAAGTTCAAGAAGGTTTATGGAATAGACGTCGAGAATGACCACGACGTGTTTGACATGGAGCTCTGCTCAGAGCGCATGTCGACGAAAGAGATGGTGTCCATGATCTCGCTGCTCGCGATGGAGCGCGACGGCAGCAGTTTCGGATAAAGATTACGCTTATGGTGATTTGATGTTGGTAGAAGCAGGACGCATGTGCATCAAGAAGTATGGCAGGGACGCAGGCAGCAGGGCGGTCATAATGGCCGTGGAAAAGGACGGCTTCGTCAAGATAATGACGGCTAAGAGGCCAGCGGAGCGTAGGTGCAACACCAGCCACCTGGAGTTCCTCAACGAGAAGATAGATGTAAAGAACAGGGAGCAGATCAACAAGGCGCTCGGCATACCCGAGAGGCCGAAGCAGCAGTCCAAGGCATAGTCATATACTCACTGCACTGACGCTGAATCTGCTTCGTCTAGCATGCGCATGGCCTCCTCGATGAGTTTCTCCTTCTTCGAGGAATCCCTGTCCAGCAGGTCGAAGAGCGCGTTGGAGTCGACTTTCCTGTCAAATTTTAGCTCGGAGAGCTTCGCCGCAAGCATGCTCATCCCCAATTCCTTCACTGAGAAGGAACCCATCCTGTTCTGGCGCAGCTCTTCTATATTCTTGGAGAGCTCGGGGCTGGAGAGCTTCGAGTAGTCTATGTCTATGAAGGCGCGCGGTGAGTGTTTTGAGACCAGGGAACGCACGCCGAGGTCGCTTATGCTGGTCCCCTGCTCCATCGTCCCCTCCAGGTAAATGCGTATCACTGGCCTGTCTGTGTGCTCCCTCACAATTGAGTCAATCTCCGTCTCACATGCTCCAATTATCTCGTTCCTGCTTGCTTCAGTGAACTTCAGGCGCTTCGAGACGAAGGCCCTGGAGTTTATCTGCACAAACTCATGGGAGCCGGTCTTCGTGTCGTACACTATGAAGCCTTTGCGCTCCTGCTCCCCCTCCTTGAGCTGCGTGAGCACGGTGCTACCAGGTATCAGGAAGGGCTTGCCGTGCACCTCCGATTCGACCCTGCTGTGTATATGACCGTCAACATACAGGTCAAACCCGTCTGGCAGGTCGTCGTAGCGGATGAAGGTCTCACTGAACGGAAGCAGCTCGTACACCGATTGGTGGAACATAAATATGCTGAACACGCCGGGCACAGGTTTGGGGGCCAGCTCTGCCAGCTTGTCCTTAACGCGCTCCTCTGACAAGCCACCCAGGCCGAACACCGCGACGCTGTCATCGCCCTTAGACACCACTGCGGTAGTCTCGCTTATGTCTACTAGCAGGCCAGCCAGCGCGAGCAGCGTGAGCGGGTTCTCCCTTCCTGCAGCGGTCCTCTCATGGGTGCCTGGTACCGCCAGTATGGGCACGTCCGTGAAGGCTATGCCTGTTCCTGGATTAGTTACCTTCGCGTTCCATGCGCCCCTCGCCAGGTCGCGGAAGATGTTGATGGCCTGCGCCATTACTTCTGGCTTCGGAGCCCTCTTGTCGAATATGTCGCCAGGTATTATTATCATGTCTGCAGATGCTTTCGCTGCTGTCAGCGCTTCGCGCGCCTGCGCATTGGCGTCGGCCTCGAATCTCTCGTAGCCTATGTGCAGATCTGATATTATTGCCACCTTCATGCTATCGTCCGCTTGCCGTGGAGCATCGCCGCGTTGGCGACCTCATCGAGTATAAGCTTGACGGCCTCACCTGCGTTTGCTCTTCCCTGGCCATATGCGCCTGCGGCGCATGGGTGGCCGCCGCCTGTACCGTCTATGAGCTTGCCCACGCGCTTCATTATGATGCCAAGGTGCACTCCGTATTCGGTGTCCAGTGTGGGCCGGAGCCTGGCCGACATCTTCAACTCCTTCGCGTCCTCTGTCACGAACACGGCAAGGTCGGCGCCTATCCTTATCGCGTCGTCTGCCGCCACGCTTGCGTGGGTTGCGGTTGCCCCGTGTACGAAGACGAGGCCCTCGCGAACCTCGACCGCAGAGCCGAACAGGTTGCGTATCGTCTTGGCGCGCACCTCAGGTTCTGCTATGTGCACGAACTCGTGGAGCATCGACATGTAATCAGTATCTGCGATGCTGAACAGCTCGCCTAGCTGGCTGAACGTAAGCGCGGTGGAGTTCTTGAACTCCGCCGAATCTGATATTATCCCCATGGCGAGCAGCTTTGCCATGTTCGCGTCGATTTCCTCTCCTTGCTCGGTCATCAGCTCGTAGACGATGCTCGAGGCGGAGTTGTATCCCTCGTCGTTGAACACGAGCACGCGCTCGGCCTCTATCTTCGACGGTGCATGGTGGTCTATGACAAGTATAGGCACATTAAGATCAGATATCCTCGCACCCAGTGGACCGCAGTCCTCGAGATTGTTGACGTCCAGGAGCACTACCAGTTCGGTGCCCTCTGGGATCTCGCTCTTTATTTCTTCGCTGCTGAAGCCGCACTTTGACAGCGTTGCCCGTGCGTTCGTTGTTATCTGGTCCGGCGCCACCACAGTGCTGTTCTCCATGCAGTACGACAGGGCCATTGAAGAGGCAACAGAGTCAGTATCGCCAACAGAGTGGAAGGTGAGCGCGACGGCTTTGCTTTTGTTCTCGCTGACAAACTCTGCAAGTCTGTCGAAGTCTAGCTGCTCCATCGCATCATTGTTTTGTGGACTTGAGCGCGTCGGTTATCTGCTTCCTCAGCTCCTGCTCCTTCTTTGAGAGCTCTTCGTTCTGCTTCGTCACCAGACCGAGGCGCATCTCTATGAACTCCTGGCGCTCCTTGACGCTCTTGAGACACTCATCCTTAGTGGTCTCTATTATGGCGCCGCCTATGGCAGTATAAACCCTGCCAGAAGCCTTCGATACCTCTTCTTCAGCGCGCTTGTACTCGTCTTTCTGCGCGCTGAACTGCTCCTTCTGCATGGCTAGCGCCTGAATCTGCTCCTGCAGCTTCTGGTATTCCAGTGTCATCTTGTCTATCTGGTTCTGCTCCATCGGTTCACCTTTGAAAATCTGACAGCGCCGTGCTGCGCTGATATTTGGAACCAGGGTAATTTATCTGTTTTGCCGCTACTTGTCTATTTCGGCCATGACGACGTCTATGCTGCCAAGTATCGGGAAGATGTCGGCGTACTTGACACCCTCGCACATCTTCGCGAGCACCGACAGGTTTGTGTAGGCCGGCGACCTTAAGTATATGCGATATGGCTTCTGCGACGTCGGCACCATGTATATGAGCCCTTCACCTCTGGCCAACTCATGCCTGTTAAGCACCGATTCCTGCCTGGCCGGAGGGCCTATGAGCTTTATAGGCATGCCGAGCACGTTCCCCTCTTTAGGCATCTTCTCCAGCGCCTGCCTTATTATGGATATGCTCTGGTGCATCTCCTCGTACCTCACCCTGTAGCGCGAATATGAATCGCCCTGGCCGGAGGTCGGTATCTTGAAGTTCAGCTTCTTGTAGGCGTAGTAAGGGGCACTCTTGCGCACGTCCTCCTCGACCCCAGAACCGCGAAGCACCGGCCCAGAGACGCCGTACGCTATGGCGTCGGCGCGGCTCAGAACCCCAACGCCCTTCGTGCGCTCCATGAATATGCTGTTGCCGTCCAGTATCTCAGGGTACTCCGTTATGTGGCGCTCCAGGTAATCGGTGAGTTCCCTTGCGCGCGAGTAAAAGTCCTGCGGCAACCTGCGGTTCAGGCCACCAATCCTGAAATTGACGTAGAACATACGGCTGCCTGTCACGTCCTCGAGAAACTTTAGTATCTGGTCGCGCTCGCGCATCGCCCACATGAACATTGTGAACATCTGGCCTGTATCGTTGCAGAACGTGCCCAGCCATAGGAGGTGGCTCGCGATGCGTTGGAACTCCAGCAATATGACGCTGGCGTACTGCGCCTCCTCCGTGGCTTCCTTTCCCACAGCCATCTCGACCGTGTTGGTGTAGAGAGCGCTCCAGCCCATCGGCGCTGCATAGTCGAGCTTCTCGACGTATGATGGGCTCTGCATGTACATGCGTGTCTCCATAAGCTTCTCCACGCCCCTGTGAAGAAAGCCTATGTGCGTCTCCACGTTCCTTACGGTGTCACCATCCACGTCGACCACGAGACGCAGTACTCCGTGCGTGCTCGGGTGTATAGGTCCGACGTTGATGCGCATGACCGTCATTCAATCACCAAGTTTCCTGTACGGCTTTCCCCACATGAAGCCCTTCCTGAGCGGCGCGTCGGCACCATTCCACTTCTCGAGCAGGAGCCTGGGCGCCTTCCTGCCAGCTATAGCTATGCCGAACATCTCCGACAGTTCACGCTCGAACCAGTCTGCGGCAGGATAGACATGCGTGACTGTGCCAACCTCGAGCCTCTGCGCTGCCGTCGGCTTTTGCTGCTCCTGCGGCTTCTGCGATGTGACAGGAATGCTAGACATGGACTGCAGGGGCAGGCCCGTCGGCAGCTTCACTACGAGCGTCTCCAACTCCTTCGAAGCGGTGCTGTACAGAAGGTACAGCACCTCCAGTCTGTCGCCGTAGTCTATGGCGGTGATGCCCTTGAGGTAGTCAAAGCCCCTCTCCTTCATTTCCGCGCAGGCTTTCGCTAAGCGTGCGCTCTCTATCTCCTGCAGTCTTACCACCTATCTTGTCCTGAAGTTTAATCATCGCGGCAAAGAGGTTCTCCGGCTTCGGAGGGCACCCAACAACATAAACGTCGACTGGCAGCACTTGGTCTATGCCGTGCATTATATTGTAGCTTTCGTACCACGGACCGCCCGATGTAGCGCATTCACCATAAGCTATGACGTACCGCGGTTCGGCCATCTGCTCGTACAGGCGCTTCACTCTCGGAGCCATCGACTTGGTGACCCATCCCGCAACTACCATGACGTCGCACTGCCTCGGCGTGCCCCTGAGCAGCAGGTAGCCCTTCCTGTCTGCATCTATGCGCGCGGCGCCGAAACCCATAAGTTCCATAGCGCAGCACGCCAAACCTGACTGCATGGGCCAGAGCGACTTCTCGCGCCCCCACCGTATTATCTCCTTGGCAGTCTCTTGCGTGAACTCGCTCAGCTTGGTGAAGACGGCATTGACCGGAACCTTGTAATTCTCAGACGACTTCACGAGCATTTCCGTCATCTCCTGCTCGGCGTTAAGGAACTGGTCTTCGGTATATGGCAATGTCTCAGGCATGCCTCTCACCAATCATGTAGTAGCCAGCTATGGCCAGGGCGCTCGCCATGACGAGCATGCCAATCATTAGTAAGCCGGTGGTCCTGCCGGCAGTGCTGGCGACCGGCCCCCATACTAGGAGAAGCACCGCAGCCACCTCGAACGGAAGGAAGAGCATGAAGAATGGCAGGTACTCGATGTCCAGGTCGCGGGCCGAGCCAGTTGTCTTCTCTGCGCTCTCGTAGGGCGCATTCTTTACAGGGTTGCCCCTCTGCGGCCTCTGCAGCATCTTCGAAGTCAGCAGAAAGGACGCCGGTATGAATACAGCGAAGAGGACGAAGAACGCAAGCGCTATGTAGTCGTATAGCACGGAACCACGTCATAACGGATTGCGTTGTTAGGTTATTATATGTTTGGCGTACGCTTAGAACTTGGCGTCAAGGAGGCGCACCAGAACAGCCTCGGCGTCGTTAGCGGCCTGCTTGAAGTGTTTGCGTATGCCGCACTTCAGGCACACGTACGTTATAGTATAGGTGCCATCGCGGTCGCATGAGGTTGACACCGGCATCGTCGCGCCACGGCACTGCGACGCTCTGTCTCCAGGGTTGATGTCTGAATGCATACCCCACAGGCACTTTGGGCAGTGGTCTGTGTACCCTGTCCCTCCGACTTTTGCACCGCAGTGCGAGCACGTGAAGTCCTCCTGTCTGCGGGTGAAGTGTCTCGGGGTTTCGGCACTCATGCACGTACGCCTCGCAGCCTGCCAGGTGCAGAATCGACCCTGAAGTCAGATATGCAGGTATGGTGCACGAAGCACGCTCCTACGCGTTCCGCTGACAAATGACCACTGATATGAATTTGCTTGAGCAATTTATATTGCTTGCGGGCAGACCTGCACGGCAGTATTTTTAGCTTCTGCCGGCGCATCCTTCTCTATATGATGATAGTGTATTCGAAGCAGGACGTTGCGTCGGAGAACGCCGCAAGCAGCTTGAGGGAAGCGGCAGGCTTCTCGGAGCTAGGCAGCATCAAAGGCCACGCAGTATACGGCTCGGAAGGCGTGCGAATGCTGGAGCTTGACACTGCCATGGTCGATGCGGGGTTCTTGGATGACATGGTCGAAACTGACTTACTGGTCTTCCTGAGCAAGCACAGAAGCGAGAAAGGCGTCGCATCGTTCACCGTGCACGCCGAAGGTAACTGGTCGGGCACGGCCGACCTTGGTGGCGTGCCGCGGCAGCTCAGCTATTCGTCACCTGCAAGAATGCTCGCCGTGCTTGCGGCGCTGAAAAGAGCCGGGACTGATGGCCTTGACGTTGTATATGAGGCAACGCACCACGGACCATTGCTGGTGACGCCCTCGATGTTCATTGAGGTGGGGGGGAACGACAGCGTCATAGCCGACAAGAGGTTTGCGGCCGTGCTTGCCAACGCTGCCAACGAGGCACTTGTAGAGAAGCGCGCGCAGGAGTTCGACACGGTGGCGGTCGGCATAGGAGGCATGCACTATTCACAGAAGTTCACCAGGCTGGCGCTCGAAGGCAAATACGCCTTCGCGCACATAATGCCGAAGTATTACGTGACTGAGACAGGGATGCTTGCCCAGGCGTTCACTAGGTCGGATATGAAGCCGGAGAAGGCAGTTATAGAATGGAAAAGCATAAATGCTGCCGAAAGAGATAGCATAATAAGAGGGCTCGGCGAGCTTGGCATAGATTACGACAGGGTGTAACGGAATGGGTAACCGCAGTCCTATTGCCGCGTTGTTCTTTGCAGCAGTAGCGCTCGTGGCGCTGGCTGGCATAGCAAGCGCGCAGTACTGGTTCCAGACCGGAATGAGGGGCTCTACCGATTCAGCGTTCAACAACGGCGCCTCGGTGCAGATAGAAACCGTATTTCCGCAGAATACGACCGCGTATGGCTCGTACGGATTCTGGACAGGCGAGACGCTTAGCAACGGCGCATTCGTGCAGGCAGGTTATGAGGTTCCGAACGAGAGCGGCGAATACCCGACAAACTGCACTCCTGGCGGGTCATGTACAGGACAGGTGTACCTGCAAGCAGGAGTGCCGACATGGTTCTGGGAGTACTTCCCCTCAGGCAGCACTGGAGACAACTTCTACGGCAGCATCGGACCGAACGACTCCGTTGGAGCCAACGGCACCTTCAACACCTACGCGTTCAACTCCTCGGGCAACACGTGGAACTTCTGGTTCAACAGTAAGAGAGTGGGAAGCGCAGCGCTCGGCGCTTCTGGATCTGACGCGAACCCTGTCACAGCCTTTGCGGAGGACGCAAACTCCAATAGCAACAGCGCCTACATGATCCCGGTGAAGTTCAGGAACCTCATGATGTATAAGGACGGCGCGTACAGGCTGGTACCAACAGGCTACAGCTACATAGGTTACGGCGCGGGAAGCGACACAACACTCCATAACCCTTACGGAATCAGGGAGGTGTCCCAGTATACCAATTATTTTGAGGTGGGTTCGGGGCTTCCGCAGCTGGCGAACTACACGCAACTATGGAGCATAGGATACACACTCAAGGTGGACTCGGAGTATGGCAACATAAGCAGGGTCACCAACTACACCGCATATGCCAAGGTACAACTGAGCGCTCCTGCCGAAATCAACGTATCCCCAGTCGAAAGGTATATGTTCAACAGCTGGAGGGGCAGTGGCAGCGGCTCATATACAGGCCCAAGCGCCTCTGTAACTGTGACGATGGATGGCAATATCACTGAAACTGCTGTTTGGACGGTGCAGTATTACCTTAACGTTACCAGCGCGTACGATCATGCAATTGGTAGTGGATGGTACGATGCTAACAGCACTGCCAGTTTCGGCCTGCAGACCGGAATGCTGGCCATCGGCTATGGGGAGAGGGCCAAGTTCTCCTTATGGAGCGACGGCTCTTCGGCTCTCCAGTCGACCGTAGTGATGGCCGGACCCGAAAGCGTGAGCGCGAAGTGGACCATACAGTACCTCGTCAACGCGACCTCGCAATATGGGGGCGTGTACGGCAACGGGTGGTATGATGCGAACAGCACAGCACAGGTCTACCTTAGCAATTATAGTGTGCCTGTAGACGGCACACATCGGATCGCTTTCAGCAGCTGGAGCGACGGCAACACTAACGAGAGCCGCTACTTCAAGGTGGACAGAAGCATAATGCTCGGGGCGATATTCCTGCCACAGGTTCTCGCAAGCTTTAGGTATGTTGATGTGTCAGGCAACTTAGTCAACGTAAGTTACATCTACGCAAACGGAGAGCGCCTCAACTCTACCTCTTTCGTCTTCACAGGCAGGAACTATACTGTGACGGAAGCCAGATACGGCAGACTGAACCTGAGCATCAACTCTACGTTTAGGCTAGCGGCGCCAGGAACAATCACAATTGGGCTGCCGATGTACAGCGTGACGCTCCTCACCACCAACATATTCGGCGAGCCGCTGAACGCCTCGGTGGACCTCTCGTTCAAGAACGGCAGCACCTATTCAGGAAGCCTCGGGAGCAAAGGCGCAGTGACTTTCGCCGAAGTGCCTTACGGCTACGTAATCGGAAGTGCGAGCTACCAGGGAATCACCGAACCGATATTTGCAGAGAACAGAAGCATGGTCAACCTGATATTCTTCACGCCGCTAGTCATAGCCGCTATACTGGCTGCAGGGGCGCTGGTTATCGTGATTACAGTTGCTGAGTTGAGGCGCAGGAAGGGCGCCAAATGAGAGGTAGTGCCGATGACGGTATACGACGTGTTCCTTAAGGCCTTTCCGCACTACACCGACATACAGAAGCTTGCGCTGCCGATAATCTCTATGGGCGTCAACTGCTTGGTGGTAGCGCCCACAGGGTCTGGCAAAACCGAGGCCGCGCTGCTTCCTGTGCTGGATTCAATGCTGCGCTATGGGAAGCAGGACGGCATACAGGCGCTTTACATAACGCCGATGCGCGCCCTGAACCGCGACATGATAAAGCGCATGGAGGGTATTTGCAGGGCAGTAGGAATAACAGTCGCTGTAAGGCACGGGGACACGCTACAGAAGGAGCGCAGCCGACAGAGCAGAAAGGCGCCGATGCTGCTCATAACCACACCTGAGACCCTGCAGAGCATACTCCCGACGAAGTATATGGGAAGGGCACTGGGTAATGTTAGACATGTCATTGTCGACGAGGTGCACGAGCTCTATTACAACAAGAGAGGGGTGCAGCTGTCGATGGCGCTGGAGAGGCTTGAGGAGAAAACACCGGGGTTCCAGCGCATTGGCGTCAGTGCAACGATAAGCGATACCGAAGCTGTTAAGCTATTCCTCTGCGGCTCGAGACCGTGCGAGAGCGCGGTGGTTGGGAGGCGCAAAGACCTCGCTATAAACATAAGCATGCCGAGGCGCACTGGTCGCGACATGAGCGCTATGGCTGACAAGTTCGGACTCGATGCGGCTGCGCTTGCGAGGCTGGATGAGATATCGGAGCTCGTATCCAGGTCGAGGTCTACGCTGATATTCGCCAACACGCGGCAGATAGTGGAGGCGCTAGGCAGCAGACTCCTTTATCTAAACAACGCAAGGTCCTTCGGGGGCATAGGCGTGCACCACAGCTCGCTCGACAAAGAGGAGCGCATACGCATAGAGAACATGTTTAAGGAGGGGCAGTTGAAGAGCATAGTGGCCACAAGCTCTCTGGAGCTCGGCATAGACATCGGCAGCGTTGACCTTGTGGTGCAGTACGGATCGCCGAGACAGGCGCTGAGGTTGCTGCAGCGCGTTGGACGCAGTGGGCATACAGTGTCAGGCAGGGCGCGCGGCACAATTATAGCAGCCAATATAATCGATGCGATGGAGTCATATGCAATTTGCAGGAACATTGAGAAGGGAGCACTGGAGAGGTTCGCGATGCACGATGAACCGGTGGACGTGCTAGCCAATCAGACGTGTGGGATAGCGCTGGACAAAGGAGTATGCAGCATAGACGACGTGCTTTCCATAACGAGGCGGTCCTACGCCTTCACAAGCCTCTCCAGGGAGAAGCTGGACGTGCTACTCAAGTTCATGGCAGAACAGCGCATGATAGGATTTGACGGCACGACAGTGTCTTCTGGCAACAGGACGCGCATGTATTACTACGAGCACCTCAGCGTCATACCTGACACGAAGAGGTTCATTGTCAGGAACATAGCGAACAACCGCATCATATCGACGCTGGACGAGCGTTTCGTATCGAGCAAAATAGACGAGGGCTCGGTCTTCATAACAAAGGGGCTGCCGTGGAGAGTTGTCAGTATAGACAACGACGTGCTTAGCGTTGAGCCGTCCGACGACCTAGAGGCTGCAGTGCCGGACTGGAGCGGAGAGGACATACCAGTCAGTAGGGAGGTCGCGTCAGGGCTTTTCGACGTGATGAACGAGGCGGGGAGCGGAGCATTCAAAGGAGGCGGATATGCAGACGGTGTAATTGCTAAGGAGTTCGTGGAATTCGCTGTAAAGCAGGGAGAGGAGCTCATGCCTTCCAGGGAGACGCTGCTCATGGAGGCGCACGATGATTACTCGGTCCTGTACACTGGCCTGGGCACGTTGGCGAACGAAGCTCTTTCGAGGCTGCTGGGTCACCTCCTGAGCGCCAGGCTCGGACACAGCATTAACATAAAAGCGTCTCCTTATTCGGTTTTCGTTGAAGTGCAGAACGCAGAGGAGCTTAGGAACATTCTTCTTTCCGTGAAGCCTGAAACGCTCGAACAGACCTTGGCAGGAGCGGTAACTGAGACAGAACTCTTCAGGTATAGGTTCATAACAGTGGCCAAGCTCTTCGGCCTAGTGGACAGGGGCGCGGTGGTCTCGAAATCGGTCGCAAAGCGGCTCGTTAAGATGCTCGCAGGCTCGCCGGTGTACGCGGAGACGCTGAGGGAGCTGATGCATAACTATTTTGACATAGAGCTGCTGAAGGAGTTCTTCAAGAAACTGCACAGCAAGTCAATAGAGGTCAGGCTTGTAGGGGCACAGAAGATGTCGCCACTGACCAATACAATACTCAACTCAGCATATTACACGAAGGAGCTGCTGATGCCACTGACTCCCAGCGGCGAGCTTCTGAACTCCTTCGTGAGTTATATGATGGGTAAGAGCATCAAGTTCCTCTGCACGTACTGCGGGTTCAGCTTCACCAGGAAGCTGGAGGATGTGAAGGACCTCGGCTCTATTGCATGCCCAAGCTGCCGGAGCCCCATGATAACACCGTACAGGGATGATTATAAGGAGATTGTAGAGAAGCGTATAGCAGGGAAGCGTACAGGCCATGGGGAGAGAGCCGTGATGAAGGAGATGATGCAGGAGGCCGGCCTCGTAAACTCGTATGGAGGCAGGGCAGCAGTTGCGCTCTCGACATACGGCGTTGGGCCGAGGACCGCAGCGAGGGCTCTCATGATGTTCAGACGTGACGAAAGACTTTTCTATATGGACCTGATAGACGCACAGAAACAGTTTATAAAGAACAAGAAGTATTGGTCAGTATAGGCGGGATTTATGCTCTACCTCGTTGGAATAGGACTCGGTGACGATGACATGCCGTTAGCGGCACTAGATGTGTGCAGGCGCAGCGACGTGTATATCGACACGTATACAAGCATAGTCGACGAAAAGCGCCTGGCGCACATCGCCGGGCTGGTGGGCAAGACGCCCAAGGCGCTCGCTAGGCATGATCTGGAGGAGGGAGCCGGCGCACTGCTGGAGAAGGCCAGGGACAGCGACGTGGCAGTGCTTGTCGGTGGCGACCCGCTGACTGCTACAACCCACAAGACGCTGTTCATCGACGCCAAACGCATCGGAATGCGAGTAAAGGTTATCCACGCAGCGTCCATCCTTTCAGCTATAATTGGGGAAAGCGGCCTTGACTTCTACAGGTTCGGAGCGCTATGCACCATATCCAGATGGAGCGAGCACTACAGGCCGGTTTCTTTCTACGAAACCATAGGCAGGAACCACTCAAACAACATGCACAGTGTGGTGCTACTGGATTACGACGCCGATTCCAATTCGTCGATGGACATCGCCGAGGCGGTAGGCATATTGGAAAAAGCAGAGGAGCACTACAAACGTGGAATAATCTCAGGCAATATGAAGATAATAGTACTGCACAACATCGCGCGCGATGGCCAGGCCATAGCCGTCATGAGCGTGGCGGCGGCAGGGAAGTTAAAGTTTAATAATGGGGTCACGTCATTAGTAGTGCCGGCAGCGCTTACCGACATAGAGCGCGAATCGATGGAAGGCATGTACGGAGATTGAATGACGCTCCTCATAAGCTACGACAGGAAGACGAAGCGCATATTCGCCAACGACCAGTCCACAATAGACCTGCTCAGGAATGGAAATATAGGAGTCATTGAGGGCAGGGAGCTAAGGTTTATGGTAGAGGAAGCCCTTTATATAATAGACGTCAGAAAGGCGCTGTGCACAGATTCCGCCACAGGAGCCGCAATGACGTTCAACGACATTGCAGGGGAATTCGTCAAAAACAAGAAGCTGATGGCACGCTACTTCACGTACAAAGACTGGAAAGACAGGGGCCTTATGATAAAGGGCCCGTCGGAAAAAGCGAAGGCTGAAGAGCAGACGTCAGTAAAGAAGTACCCAGCTGCAGATCTTAAGCTCAAGGGAGTCAAACTACACGGCGTCTTCTTCCCGGAGGACATGACCACGGTAGTAGACGATCCGGAGCTCGGACGCAAGATATACGAGGAGCATTGGCTGGGCCAGTACGGCACGTATAAGGTAACGGGCCATGGCACCCTCAACAAGCTTGATGTGTATGAGACGCTGCTGCTGGCCGACATGGGAGCGCTCGAGGTGAAGAACTACAGCCGAAGGCAGGTGATGGATGTAGCCGTAGAGAGGCGTTCCGATTCAGGCAAGATGTACGATGTGTACAGAGACTGGAGGAGCAAGGGCTACGTAATAAAGACTGGCTTCAAGTTCGGCACGCACTTCAGGGTGTATTTCCCTGGCGCGAGCCCAGTCAAGAACGGGCCTGAGTGGGTACACTCCAAGCACGTTCTGCACGTCTTCCCCAGGGATGCGAAGCTGCTCATATCCGAATGGGCGCGCGCCATACGCGTCGCACACTCAGTCAAGAAGACGTTCATACTCGCCATACCAGGCAAGAGCCGGAAGAAGAAGCTTGCCATTGACTACGTGCTGTACCACAGGAAGAACGGCGACGTAGAGCTGCCTGACAGGGATGCGCCGCACTACGCCATGCTTTCCCTAGGCGAAAATGAATATATAGGCGGCAATGAGCTGGCAGCCGTCATAAACGAGGCCAGGTCGAGGAAGCTGGAACTGGTGCTCGCCATAGCTGATAGAGAGACGTCCGTGACGTATTACAAGGTAAGGATGGTGGCGCTGCCAAGGAGCGAATATGAATACTACGAGATAGACTGGATGCAGCCCTAGCCTATGCTTCTGGGATACCGGCGGCTTTCCTGTAGGCCTCGTAGTTCCTCTTTATATGGAACGCCTCGCCCAGTATCAGGCCAGTGGTGACGGCAAGCACAAGCGCTACAGCGACAAGCGCGTAATGGTCTGATGGGTAGAATGCCTCGGCAGCGAACCTGCCTATGAACGAGACGAGCCATATTATCATGATAGCAGGGGAGCGCTTGTAGTAGACAGCGCCATTCTTCTCGAAGAACTTTACCCCGCCTGCAAGCCTGAGGCCTATAGCTATCCCAGCTGCCGCTGAAGCCACCGCAATCATGATTTCGGTCGAAGTTGGAATGATGGACGCGATGGCTATGGCAGTGAATATTAGATACAAGGCGGGCAGCCTGTAGAGGCGCGTCGTGCTGAATCTGGTGCCCTTCGCAGACCTGTAAACTCTTAACGTTATCACTATGGCCATTATTGTAATGAATACCATTTCCCCTGACCCCTGTATGCCAGGAGATATAGCAACTGCCATTTGCGTACCCAAAAGCAAAAAGATAACGCGGGCCCAAGGGGATTGCCATCGCAGTCCTGATTCAGGGCGTGCGATTTTGAACCCCTGGCATGCTGGTTAAGAGCCAGCCGCTCTACCAAACTGAGCTATGGGCCCACGGTAAATCTATTTTACCTAGAACAATTATAAAGCCTTGCTGACTGCCTTCTTCGCCCTATCGACGTCCTTCCTGTCGCATGCGACGACTATTATGCGCCTTTTCTTGAGCATGGCCAGCAGCGTATTGAAGAGGGGCGATATGCTGCTCAGGTTCCCGAGCTTCTTTCCATCCTTACCTATGACAGCCACATCGTCGTCTCCGCCCTTGAACTGGCGCAGCTCCGCCACATAGCCATCTGGCTCAAAGCCAGCCTTGCCCAGAGCAGAATCGATCTCGTGCACACTGCCTGGGCCGTCTATGCCGTCGAAGTAGTAAACCCGCTTAAAGAGCCTGCGCTCCGCGACCATGGTTGCCAGTTTAGAGCCGGCCTTTGATTTAGACAGCGCGTATGTCAGCTGGCCGTCTGTGAATCTCGCTGCCTCACGAGGGTCCACCTCGCCGCTCTCTATGGCGTGGGCGAGGGCCCTGCTGAACATGCCATCCGCTATTACTGACGCATGGTGGAAGTACACGGCCGAGAACATGTAGTATCTCGCCACGAGCATCGACTCTGCGCCGTCGGTGCCGTCCCTATACACAGCAGGCACACCATTGAAGAACGCGAGCTTGTTGCGTATCCTGGTGTAGTCCGCCACCCCTGAAGCCACACCGGTGTGGTATGCATCCCGTTGCAGATAATCGATGCGGTCCGAACCGAGAGACCCAGTTATTATCTTACCTTTGCCCACTCCGTTGAAGTAGCTCAGGATCTTCTTTAGGGATATGCCGTTCTCCGATGCTATATCGCTTATCGGACTGTTCTTTATTATGTCATATCCGAGCCGCTCATGGGTCTTCCCCAGATGCTGCATGAATACGTGCTCAGTCTGGTGAGAGAACGGCGTGTGCCCTATGTCGTGGAGCAAGCCGGCAAGGGCCAGCTCTTCGTCGGCCTTGAAGCCTGCAGCAGCAGCGAGGTCTTTAGTTATCCTCATTACTCCGAGTGAATGCTCGAATCTGGTGCTGTTGGCACTCGGATAGACTAGATTGGTGAAGCCTAGCTGGTTTATGTGCCTTAGGCGCTGGAACTCCTGCGTGTCTATTATCTTTGTCTCTATCCCGTTGACCTCGATGTCCTTCAGTATTGGATCCCTTACGTACAATCAGTCACCTTTGCGTCCTGTCCTGCTAGCTGCGTATATAGTCACAATGAACAATATTATGGCTGTGTCGAGCGTCGTGCAGTATATGCATATGTGACCCAGCAGGTACTGCGACACCAACGAGTATGCCACGCCGGCGAGGCCGAACATGTACCATATCGGGGCAACGGACGAAGAAATG
>DAHWAI010000015.1:0-37128 GCA_027327295.1 Microcaldota archaeon | reverse complement strand
GCGGAGCACAGGGTCAGAGCGTCACGCAGGCGCAGGCGGAGCAGTTCGTACTCAACGATTTGAGGCAGAGCAGCCCCGTCGCCGACATAACTATCATAAATGTGACCAGCTCGACGCTCAAGGCCGGTAGCTGGGACGTAGTAGTCAGCGTCGTATCCAACGCCACCACTCCATGCCCTACGTTCCTCATCGAGCAGTTCGACTATCCTGCGGTTACGCTGGTCCCGAGCGTCGAGGACCTCTACACCAGCGGCTGCAAGGTGTACGGTCTGGCCAACGCGCCTAGCTATGTGATAAGCGCTGCGCCAGTCGCAATAACGCGCGCCTACGACTTCGGTAATTCAACAATCCTCGATTACATCGGCGCCCACATGAACGACGTGGTCGTTCACGCCAGGCTCTATACTATCTTGAACGCCAGCGCTACGCCGCTCGCAAGGCAGTTCAACGACACATGGCTCATAAACTATAGTGCGTCGGGCGCGCCAGTCTCACTCCATGTGCTGATGGACAGGTCGGGCATCTCATTGCTCGGGATGTACACGCTCAACTCGACCGCTGGCTGATATCAAACTACATGAAAGTTTATTAGCCTTCATAATAACATCCATGTTGGCTATGTTTGAGTACCTTGGTAAACTGCTTCTTCCGCTCTGAAACACGGTTGACCGCGCCTGTGCCCAGCACTACAATTAACGTGCCGATTTGCAAAAGGCTTTTAAGCGTTCCTAGATAAATTTATCTTGACCAAGTGATCTTCATGAGCGACCTTGTGAACGACATCCTAGGTGGTAGCACCAGCACCAGTAATACCAACGCCGACGAGCAGTTGGGCTCTGCGCAGATAAAAATCGTGACGGCAGGCATAGGTGGCGGCGGAGGCAACACGATCAACAGGCTCGTGAAGACTGGTGTCAAAGGCACCGAGTTCGTCGCAATCAACACGGATTACCAGCACTTCAAGATTCTCGACGACAGGATACAGAAGATTCTCGTCGGAAAGAGCATAACGCGCGGACTGGGCGCAGGCGGCGACCCGACCGTAGGCGCAAAATGCGCAGAGGTCGACAGGCCGGCGCTAGAGAAGGCCTTCGAGGGTGCGCAGCTCGTCTTCCTGTGTGCCGGAGAGGGCGGCGGCACAGGCACGGGAATAATGCCCGTGGCCGCACAGATAGCCAAGGAGCAGGGCGCGATAGTCGTGGCCATGGTTACGTACCCGTTCGACTTGGAGAGGCTCAGGAAGGTCAAGGCCGAGGAGGGCATACAGAAGTTAAGGCAGTTCAGCGACAGCGTGATAATCCTGGACAACAACAGGCTCGTCAAGCTGGTGCCGAACCTACCAATGAACGATGCGTTCGCGATGGCGGACGAAGTCCTTGCCAAAGCTATTGGAGGGCTCGTATGGACTATAACCCAGCCAAGCATGATCAACATAGACTTCGCCGACGTGCGCAGCATAATGGGCAACGGCCAGGTCGGCTTCATCGCCGTGGGCAACGGGAAGGGCCCTGACAAGGTGGGCAACGCTGCGGAGAGTGTGCTCAAGAACAAGCTCTTGGACGTCGACTACGAGAACGCGAAGGGCGCGCTCATACACATCTCGGGCGGGGCGGCGCTCACGATAGGCGACGCAATCAAGGCCGGCGAGATAATAACCGACCGCATGGACCCGAAGGCCAACGTCAAGTGGGGCGCCAGGCTCATACCAGGCTACGACGACCAGATAGAGATAGTGGCCATCGTTACCGGGGTCAAGGGCTCGAGCATAGTAGGCAAGTTCGAGGAGAAGCAACGCAACCCGTACAGCGACCTCGAAATCATAGGCTGACCAGGCCAATAACAATCACGCTCAGGTGACCAAATGGTGGACAGAGGACTCGAAGACGAATTCGTAGCGAAGCTGGCGGTAGTCGGCGTAGGAGGCGGCGGAAGCAACCAGGTCAACAGGCTTTATGGCATTGGCGCGAAGGCTCCCACAATAGCAATAAACACGGACGTGAAACACCTCAACATGATTCACGCTGACAAGAAACTGCTCATAGGCAAGGAGATAACGCGGGGCCTGGGCGCAGGCGGCTTCCCAGAAGTGGGAATGAAGTGCGCCGAGGCGAGCCAGACTGAGATCATGGACGCGATAAGCGGCTACGACATGGTGTTCATAAGCGCAGGCATGGGCGGAGGCACTGGAGGGGGCGCTGCACCCATAGTGGCGAAGCTCGCCAAGGAACAGGGCTCGCTCGTAGTCGCATTCGTTACATACCCATTCGCGCTGGAGCGCAGCAGACGCACCAAGGCCGACTGGTCGCTAGAACAGCTGCGCAAGAACGCAGACACCACCATACTGATAGAGAACGAAAGGCTGCTGAGCTACGCACCGAACCTGCCGATAGAAAAGGCCTTCGAGCTGGTCGACAACATAGCGACCAACGCCATCAAGGGCATATCAGACACGGTCATGATGCCGAGCCTGATAAACCTCGACTTCGCCGACGTGCGCACAGTTCTGAGGGACGGCGGCACCGCGGTGATAAACCTGGGCTTCGGCTCAGGTCAGGACAGGGTGGCGAAGGCAGTCAAGAGCACGCTCACACACCCATTGCTCGATGTGGACATGTCCTCAGGGAAGAGCGCGATGGTGCATGTGTCAGGCAGCCAGTCCATGACAATAGAAGAGGCGACGACCATAGGCGCCCGGGTAACTGAAAACCTGGACCCGAAGGCCAACGTGATCTTCGGTGCCAGGCTGACGCCCGACATGAACGACCAGATACGCGTCATGTCTATAGTCACTGGCGTGACCCCCAAGTTCAGCGAGGCACCACGCGTGGCAGCGAGCGTTTCCATGGCGAACGCAGAATTTCTTGCCGGGATAGGTCATATCTATTAAGAGCGAGAGGCGCGCACAGATGCACGGGCCTTACAGCCTGTGCACTTTTATATCTTTGCGCACCAACTATCTCTGCGGTTCTGCTCTAGAATCTAGGGTGCTCTATCCTCTAGTACAGACAGCGGTGTTTTATCATGACTGAAGAAGACGTAATGAAGATGACGATGAAGGACGTGCGGATCGGCCGCTACGTAGTAATTGACGGCATACCCTGCAAGGTCGTCGACATAGAGACCAGCTCCCCGGGCAAGCACGGCTCGGCGAAGATGCGCGTCACCGCAATAGGTATATTTGACGGACAGAAGAAGACGCTGCTAAACACGAGCCACGGTGACGCCGAGGTGCCCGTGATAAAGAAGAAGCGGGCGCAGGTCGTTTCTGTGAACGGACAGACTGCGCAGCTTATGGACCCGGAAACTTATGAGGTATTCGATCTGCCCATACCTGAGGAGCTTTCGGGCAAGGTCAATGCCGGCGCGGAAGTCGAGGTGCTCGAGGCGATGGGTCGCCGTGCAATATCGCGCACGATAGGCGCCGGGGAGTGATGGTGGTCAGATGGAACTCAAGATAACCGACGATAAGGAGAACGCGCTGATGGGAAGGCGCGAGATAGCGTTCTACATAGACGGAGAGGAGAAGACGCCGGCTACCGTCGAAGTGAAGGTGGAGCTGTGCAAGAGGCTTAACCTCGACCCGGACAGCACCATAGTGACGAAGGTGCAGCAACGGTTCGGCATCAGGCGCGTCGAGTGCACCGCGCACTCCTACAAGGAGAAGGGTGCGCTGGAGCGCAATGAGCCTGCGCACATCATCGAGCGCGAAAAGAAGAAGGCGGCGAAGCCAGCCGGTGGGAGCACCGATGAACAGGTGACCGCGGAAGCGGAGCAGAAGCCGAAGAAGGCGCAGCCTGCACCGGAGCAGGCAGCAGAGTCGTGATTCAATGGCGGAGAAAAAGGAAAAGAAGAAAGAGTTCAAGCCCTACAAACCGGGCAGGGCATGCCCGAAGTGCAGCTCGAGAATGGCCGAACACTCGGACAGGTTCTCGTGCGGCAGGTGCGGCTACACTGAATTTAAGTCCCAGAAGAAGCAGGGTGCATGATTGCAGTCGAGCAAGCGAAGGCTGAGGCGCAGGATGGCGCCAAGGCGCCGCGCCGCGAGAACATCCACGCAGTCCTATTCCTATGTGTTTGAAAGGCGCAATCCCGGTATAAAATATATTTTCTATGCTGGCCTTGTCATAACCACAGCCCTTGCGTTCGTCATATTCGGGGTGCTGTACACTTCTGGCGCAATCGGCACGACAGCGGCCGAGATAGGCTCGTCGATAGCGCTGTCGCTGTTCTTCATGTTCGCCGCATTCTCCTACCTGCTCGCGAAGGGAAAGACGCTCAGGCAGGCGGTGGCGAGCCTCGGCCTCTCGAGGGCAGGGCTGACGCCTAAGAACATGGGCATTGGCCTGCTGCTCTTCTTCGCGGTGCTGGCCATCGAGCTGGCGCTCGGCATCTTCCAAGAAGTAACTGGCATAAACCTGCCCACTAACACCGCGGCCATATTCGCCGGAATGCCTGCATACTTCCTGGCGTTCGCCGTGATCGTCGCGCCGTTCGACGAGGAGGTGCTCTTCAGGGGCTTCCTCGTGCCGAGAATCGGTATAATAGCGAGCGCACTGCTCTTCGGCTTCCTGCACCTGCTCAGCTACTGGTCCGTGTCAGAGTTCATAGCGGCGTTCGCTTTCGGCCTGATGGCAGGCTACGCCTACAGGCGCACAGGATCGTTGTACGTTGGCATGTTGGCGCACATATTGGTCAACCTCCTGGGCTTCCTGGCCCTCTTCGGCGTATAGTGGTCGCATGACCCTGAAGGTTATCTTTATCGAGCCGATGTACCAGGTTAACCTTGGGTACGCTGCGCGCGTGCTGAAGAACTTCGGCGTGGCACGCATGTACTTAGTAAGGCCGAAGTGCAACCACACAGGCAAGCAGGCGGTGAAGTACTCGAAGCACGCGAAGGACCTGCTCGAACGGGCGAAGGTATGTGCCTCAATATCTCAGGCAACTGGCCCCGCCTTCAGGGTGGGCACAACTGCCATATGGCACAAGGCCGAGCGCGGAATGTTCAACGTCTACACGCCGCGTACGCTCAAGCGCGTGCTGCGCAAGGTCCACGGCCGCGACGTCGCGCTGCTCATAGGCAGGGATGGCACTGGCCTGACGAAGGATGAGCTGGCAGCGTGCGATGCGACAGTTTTCATACCTGCCGCGAAGGGCTATCCGACGCTCAACATAACGCACGCGCTCGCCATACTTCTCTACGAGCTCGCGGACGCTGTGGAGGCCGAGCGGACCATAGCTGACCTCTATGCAACCCCTAAGGAGGCGCAGGTTGTGAAGAAGCTCTTCGAGTCGCTCGTGCGCTCGAGGCATGACATACGCGACAAGCGTGCGGTCAGCGATGCGTTCGCGCACCTGCTCGACAGGGCATCGCCGACGAAGCAGGAGCTCAGGACGCTATCGGTCGCGTTCTCCAAGCGCGCCCTAAAGGAAAGGAGAAGCGCCAGAAGTGCCTAGCGCCTGCCTGCTTCCTGCAGGTTGTCGAGCCCCGACTTGACTGAGTAGAAGAACCGTTCGCTGGCCTCCGGGTCTCCGGCGCTCATCAGCACAGTCTCGTTCTCGTCAGGATCCAGCGCCTCGGATATGAATGCGTTCTCATCACTTCCTACTATACTGCTGTCGTGGCTGGCGTATACGAACAGCGGACCAGGTGACTGGCCGTCCTCATTCCTGGCCTTCTCCATGACGCTATCGTAGAGGTGCCTGTCGACTTTCATGGCCAGTACGCGTCCGTTTCCCCTGATGGCAGTGTTTATCGCGCTGACCTTCGTGTTCAGGAACGCGCCAGTTATATCCGCTATCTGCGGCGCATCCTCCAGCGCCTTCCTGTTCTTTACTACATACTTGCCACCTGTCCTGTCGAACCTCTGTATGAAAATTCCGACGGTTACTAGTGCAGCTATCGCAAGGTAGTAAGGATAGATTGGCTCCCCGAAGAGGAGGTTCGCGAACAGCATCGTCATGAAAGGTGACAGAAAGTAGAAGTTCGTCACAAACGTCGTCTTCAATGTTCTGAAGGCGCTGTAGTAGAAGAACGGCATTGCTATGTTGGTCACCAGCCCTATGTACGCGATTGCCACTATCGACGGAAGTTGTAGTGCGGGCAGATGTCCGCCGCTGTACAGGAACAGGATGAAGGATATCGCCAGCGCAACGGTGTTGAACATGAACATGGTACTCTCCATGTCTGTGTTGTATCTCTTCAGGAAGACGGTCGCAAATGCCGAAATGAGCGTCATGGCGACTAGGAAGAGCACTATGCTGCCGTTTGCTCCAGCAAAGAGCGAAGTTCCACCGGCGCTAAACGCTATGTATATGCCAAGGAAGGCCAGCAAGAGCGCCGTAATCTGTATCTTGGAAATATGTTCCCTAAGCAGGAATGGTATGAAGAGCAGCATGAGCAGCGGCTGCATCCTGTAAAGCACAGTTGCGAGCGAGGCGCTCACGAACTTCTCTGCATACACTATGCCATAATCAACGAACGCTAGGTTGATAAATCCTACAGCACCGATGAGGAGGAATTCTTTAGGGTTTCTCAGGTATTCCTTTAGCTTGCCTATCTTGCCCTTAGCTACGACCAGCAGGAGCGAGGCAGGCATGGCCATGAGGAACGCCAGGAACAGGAACGCGAAGATGTTGACTCCCTGGGTGTCAGCCACTTCCAGCGCCAGGGGGAAGAGCGCGCCGAATATGAGCGCCGCAGTTATGAATATGTAAGCCTTTGTCTTTATCATCATTGCATCGGGACTAATAAGAAATGCAGGAATATAAATGCTCCATATTTATACAAAATCGATACATTTCTTTGTTATTATGAAAAGTATATAAGCTTTGGCACGCAATCGCCATCATGGCTGGCGAGTACAAGATTGAGAGCAAGTTCAACACGGCATACAGCATGCCTACACGTAAAATAGTGCGCATGCTGTCTGAGGACGCGAGACTCTCGGTGACAGAGATGGCCAAGCGGCTCTCGCTCTCCAGGCCCTCGGTGAAGGAGAAGCTCAGAAGGCTTGAGACCGATCTCGGCATGAGGTACACGCTGGAGGTGGACGAGCAAGCCATGGGCTTCACGAGCCCCCACCTTATAAACATAAAGTTCCTGAAGCAGCCCAACTACCGGAAGATAAGCGAGCTGCTGCTCAAGTCTTACATACCCCAGCTTGCGCTCGTAACATCAGGCTCGTACGATATGATAGTGTACGCCAACGCCTTCTCAACCCGCGAGTACGCACAGTGGGACAAGAGCATGCGCATATTGTTAGGGGACTACGCTGCGGAATGGAAACCGTCCGAGGTTGTGCACAGGCAGCTTGGGTTCTTTCCCCTGCGCGGCGAGGCAATAGACAGGGCCAGGATAGAAGAGAAGTACAAGCCCATGCTGAAGCTCCTGAACAACAATTCAAGGATCTCGTTCCAGCAGCTCTCGAAGGAGCTTGGCATGCACTTCAACACCGTCAAGTACAACTACGACAAGCTAATGAGTATGGGTTACATCAAGCGACCCACCGTGACGCTGCCTCTGCTTAAGGACATAACATTCATATCCTTCTTCTCCCGCTATACTCCAGTGTACGGGTACGAGAGCAGTTCTTCCAACGCGAGGCTGGCCTTCATGACCGACGACCAAAATTCGCTGGTGAGCAGATATATCATATGCGCCCCCTTGATAGGTTCCGACGACTTCTTCACCATGGGTGCATTCGACAGCCACGAGGTAGCGTACGAGGCCGACATCAAGTACCACAAGAGCCTCTTCACGAAGCACAACCTGAAGATGAGGTACGGGGACGTGAAGGAGGTGCTGTTTGGGAGGCTCCCAATAAGAAGCGTGGACACGAAGAAGGAGTACGCTACAATCGTGTGGGACCCGAAGGTCGGCGACTGAATTGCCCTGTCAAGATGGTTGAAGTGGACAATGGTATCTACTACATAGCATAGGTTGACTGGACCTTCGGTTCCTCATCCCAGAAAGAAAAGAAAAAGGTGTGACGCAGGCCAGCAGGCCGCGTCCAGTCACTTGCTGTCAGGTTTCTGCTTCTTTATGATCTTTACCTTGGCAGGCGTCAGCAGTACCTTGTCGACATCTATCATCGCGATGTCGCCGTTCTGCTTGCCAATGTAGTCCTTGAGCGTGTCGATCATACCCTTGAGCGTGTTCTGCCTCTTAGACATCTCGGCTATGTTGAGAAGGATGATGTTGCGCTTCTCCAGCTCGGCCTCTATCAGGGCTATGTCTGCCTCGTCCTTCAGCGCCACTGGCTTCACGTAGAAGTCCGCCGGCTCGTTCAGCACGTCGACATTCTCCATCTCAGCGGAGTTCATGTATTCCTCGACATTGAGCTCCTTACCCATCCCAAGGCCTTTGCCAAGCCTGTCAAAAATACCCATATAATACACCATTTCCGTCGGTCACGGTATATACCATGTTAGACTTTTTAAACCTTTCTGTGAGAGTTAGAGGATAGGAAGTGCATTTTACGCCTCGGTGAAAAGCAGTTGCCGAATACACGGCAAGCTTTAAAAAGATGCCATCATATGCTTACAGAGGAAATGATACAGCTCAAGAGGGTCTACGATAAGGCCGAGATAAGGGACGGCACGCGCATCCTCATTGACAGACTTTGGCCCCGCGGCATACGCCGCAGTACCTCGACCGTTGACCTGTGGATGAAGGACGTCGCCCCTACAAAGGAGCTGCGCAAATGGTACATGCATGAGCCGGACAAGTGGTCCGAGTTTCGCAGACGGTACATCGCTGAACTGCGCGACAGCCGCGCTTTCCTCAAGCTCGTAGATCTAGCACTCACGACAGACCCCCTCACTTTGCTCTACGCGTCGAGGGACACAAAGCGCAACAATGCCGTGGTGCTGTTCTCAATGCTCAACCAACGGTTGAAGAAGCTGAAGGGCACTGACGCCTGAATGACTAAACAATCTTTGCTATGAATCTGTAGTGCTCCTTCATCATGCACCTGTCCATCACGAACGGCATGCCATGGCCCTTGGCTATGCGTGCCGCCTCCTCGCTGACTATGCCCTCCTGGAGCCACAGGGCCTTCGCTCCGATCCTGAAGGCTTCCTCGGCGATGGCAGGTGCCTCAGGCGCAGGTCTGAAGACATCAACCACGTCTATTGGCTTCTTTATGTCAAGGAGCTTCGCGTAAGCCTTCTCCCCGAGTATATTGTCCGCGTTCGGGTTGACAGGTATTATCCTGTAACCATTATTTTGCAAATACATCGGCACATCGTGGCTGGGCTTGCCTGCGGTCCTGGAGCAACCCACTACAGCAATGGTGCGGCATATTTTGAGTATGTGCTCCGCGATTCTGTCAACGTCGTCCATAATACCAGATTTGGCTTGGCTGGAAATCTTATTAAGTGTTGGGCGTGATAATGATATCATGGCATACGCGATAATCGACACGAGCTCTATACTCTTCGGTTTCTCCTACAGGAAGGACGCCTTCGCCATTGCGGAGCGCGCGTTTTCCGGCCTGGAACCATTGGTTTCGAGAGGTACGCTGCGCGAGCTTGAGAAAGCATCGAGCAACAGGGGCGCAAAAGGCGCCGCGGCCAGGGTGGCCCTCTCAATACTAAAACTTAAAAAGATTAGAGTTGATACTAATACGGGCAATGTCGACTCCTGGATAATCAGGAAGGCGGCCAGCATGCCGGGCACGGTCGTCGTTACCAACGACACCGAGCTGCTGATGAAACTCAAGTCTTTGGGGGTGCGGACCGCCAAGCTCTCAAAGAGTGGCAAGCTGAGATGACTGCCCGAACACTGATTGTGCTCAAACGGTGAAACCATGTATAACATGTACACAGTTACAGACACGTTCAAGCTCGCACCAGAGTACTTCGACAAGGACATAGAGAAGGTCGCGACCGAAGTTCTGGAGGGCAAGTACGAGGGCGTCATAGACAAAGGTATGGGCGTCATAATAGCCGTGTTCAACGTCAGGGACATAAGCGACGGGATAATCTACCCGGGTGATCCAGCCACGCACCACTCTGCCAAGTTCGACGTGCTGGCGTTCATGCCGAGGATCGACGAGGTCATAGTCGGCGAGGTTACCGAGCTCGTGGAGTTCGGCGCCTTCGTGCGCATAGGGCCCATGGACGGCCTGGTGCACGTCTCTCAGATAACTGACGAGTTTCTCACGTACGACAAACGCGTGCCAGCCTTCGTCTCAAAGCGCAGCGGCAGGAGCCTCAAGAAGGGCGACGTGGTCTATGCGAAGATATCTACCGTGAGTATAAAGACGTCGGTAAAGGACTCGAAGATAGCACTTACAATGAGACCTGAAGGTCTAGGGAAGCCGGAGTGGGCCTCGATGAGCGAAGCGGCAAAGGCGCGCAGGGCCAAGGGCTCGAAGGGCAAGAGGTGATGTTATGGAAGAGATGGTCTGCAAGAGCTGCAGGATAATAATCAGTCATGGGGGCAAGTGTCCGCTCTGCGGGTCCAGCGACCTCACGTCACGCTGGAACGGCTACGTGATAATGCTGAACGTGGAAAGGTCCGACATAGCCAAGAAGCTGGGTCTCAAGGTGAACAGCACCTTCGCCCTGAACATAAAGGAGTAGGCAATCAGCCCGTCTCCTCTTGGCTTCCGGGTGCGTTCCCGTCCTCATGCCCATGCTCGTGGATGTGTTCCTCTGCGGAACCTATGGCACTGCTCCTTAGGTATTCCTCCCTGACCTCTATCTTCTCAATGTTTTTCAGGTAAGAGAATATGGAAGCCATAGCACTGGCCCTATTCACGAAGTAGTCTGCGTTCTTCTTCACCTTGTCGCCGAAGTACATGTCGAGCTTCTTGTCCTTCAGGTCTATGGAAGTCGGTTCGACGTCGTATGTCCTGCATAGAGCCCCAACCCTCTCGCTCTCGCTGCTTAACTGCTTCACCACCTTGACTTCATACTTTATCTCCTTGCCTGCGTCCGGGTGGTTCGCATCGACGACCACCCTTCCGGAGCCGACGCTCTTCACAGTTGCGGTAACGTTGTCGAGGTTTATGCGCATGCCTGGGTACGGGTCTATGCGTTGCGACCTGAACTCCGAAAGCGGCATAACCCTGACCAGGTCCTCGTTCCTTGTACCGAACGCCTCCTCCGGCTTCAGCGTGAATCTCTTCTCCTGGCCTACTCCCATATCCCTGATCTCGCGCTCTAAGCCCTTCACCACTGCGTTGGCCCCCAGCACGACGAGTACCGGTCCGTAGTGAGAATCCTTGCTGTAGATATTCGCGTCTTTAGCGGTCTTCTCGCTCGTCGTCGCAAGTATGCTGTCATCTGCTGCGTCACGCGCAGTGTACTCTATCTCTACAAAGTCTCCATCCTTGAAAGCCATCTCTAAACACCTTTGTTGTGCGCCGGCGAAAGAAGACGCGTTAGCGAATGCCTGCCGGCAGGTTCCTTTTCCCGTATAAGTATAAAAGCCTTAAAGTCATATGTAAAGATTGTATCCTTCCAAGCAGAAAAGCAGGAGGCAAAGCGATGTTTCAATGGCAAGCACAAAAGCTCGTGGCTACATGATGCTCATCGGCACAATAATAGTGGCCGTCATGTTCGTAAGTGCATACATGGTTTCGAACAATTCGACAGGGAATACTACATCAACTACATCAATCAGGCAGTCGTGCACGTCTGGTCCGTGGGTGAACGAGAGCGTGCCTGCCACGCTCAACGGGTACGCGAGCGGCTTCTCGCTGACAGTAACAAATAGCGCCTCGGTGGTGAACAGCACCTCAACGCTGCTAAACTCAATGGTCAGCAATGGACTGATAATAGAGGTAACGCCCAATAACAACGCCTTTGACATATTGTCCGCGAACGACTCTGCCCCGTATGCGATATACAGCGCGCTCTCCTCAAGCATAGGCGCCAACGCGATAACCGGAACATCAGCCAAGGCATCCGTCAGCCTGCCCAGCACGTTCGTCGTGTCGTTCTCGGGCTCTTCCGTGCGGATAACGCCCACGACTACCAAGTACCTAATGCCTGTCAGCTCGATAGAAGCATTAGGGTCGACGGTGCCAGTCAAGGTACTCACGCTGCTCACCTCAACGGGTGGCGTATGCGGAAACATGACCGTCACGTACGCTTAAGCCAGGTGCGAAGATGCTAAGCAACAGCATTAAGGAACTCGTGCGCAAATACGCGGCGAAGAACGCCTTCCAGTACGGCAAGGCGAACGAGGGCAGCGTCTTCAACAAGGTGCTCTCGAAGGCGCCCGAGGCGAAGTCTGACATGCAGGAGCTTCGCACCGCAGTGAAGCAGACGGTCGAAGCAATCAACCAGATGGATTTGGCGGCGCTCAAGGAGCTATACTCTGGATACGACGAGGAGTTCACCGCCGAGGAGCAGGCCAGAGCAGAGCGCACCGCGAAGCCGAAGATGAAGCTGGAAGGTGTGATAGAGGGCGTGTTCGCCGCAAGGTTCCCGCCTGAGCCTAGCGGCTACATGCACATAGGTCACACAAAGCAGCTGTTCCTGAGCCAGGAGTTCTCGAGGATATACAAGGGCAAGCTGTTCCTGTATTTCGACGACACGAATCCAAAGAAGGAGAAGCAGGAGTTCGTCGACGCGTATAAGAAGGACCTATCGTGGCTCGGAGTCGCATTCGACGAGGAATACTATGCCAGCGACGGCATAGAGAAAGTCTACGACCTGTGCAGACAGCTCATTGCGACAGGCAACGCATACGCGTGCAGCTGCACGCCAGATACAATAAAGAAGAACAGGTTCTCGGGCACAGCATGCGAGCACAGGGAGCTGCCAGCCAAGCAAAACATCGAACTGTTCGATCAGATGATCGCCGGCAAGTACGACGAGGACCAAATAATAATCAGGCTCAAAGGCGACATGGCTTCGCAGAACACGACGATGCGCGACCCTACAATAATGAGGGTCGTGAAGGTGCAGCACTACAGGCAGGGGCATAAGTACGTAGTATGGCCGACGTACTTCCTGAACACCCCAATTATGGACTCGCTGCATGGCGTAACTGACGTGCTGCGCAGCAAGGAGTATGAGCAATCAGAAGAGATGTACGAGCACGTTCTCAAGTCTCTCCAGATGCGGGTCCCGCGCCTGCATGCGTTCTCCCGCCTCCGCGTCTTGAACAACGTGACGCAGAAGAGGGAGATACGCGCAATGATAGACGACGGCACGCTTACGGGCTTCGATGACCCGAGGCTCATAACTATAACGGCGCTGAGGAGGCGGGGCATAACGCCTCAGGCGATACGCGAGTTCGTGCTCAAATCAGGGATGAGCAAGATGGACACCTCGGTAGACCTGACTGCGCTGTTTGCGGAGAACAAGAAGGTGATAGACCCGACGTCAAAACGCCTCTTCTTCGTCCATGATCCTGTGAAGGTGACCGTTGCCGGCGACCTTCCCAAGAGCGTGGAGCTGCCGCTCCACCCGACCGACGCAAAGCTCGGCTCCAGAAAATATACGCTCGGTAAGGAATTCTACATAAGCGCAGCTGACGCGCAGGACCTGAAGGCTGGCAGCATCCTCCGCCTAAAGAACCTCGCAGCCATAAAGGTGCTCAGTGCAGCCGAAGACGGGATAGGTGCGGAGGTCTCATCTTCCAGCTCTGGCGCGCAGGTGGTGCAGTGGGTGCCAGCCGACTCGTTCGTGCAGTGCAAGGTGACAATGCCTATGGATCTCCTGGGTAAGGATGGCAAGCTGAACAAGGACAGCCTGAAGGCCGCCGATGGCTATGCCGAGAGCTATGTGTCGTCACTTCGAGAGCACGAGACCGTTCAGTTCGAGCGTTTCGGCTTCTGCATACTGGACAGGAAGGAGCCTCTAGAATTCATATTCATATCAAAATAATGTTGCAGCGTCGTAGTTCACCGCTTCCTTCTCGAGCGCCTCTACCGCGCTGCCGCCAATGTGCTTCTTCAGCGCCCGCACGAGCTTAAGTGCGGCCTTCGAGTCGTGTGCCTTGAGCAAGGCGAGCGCCATGTAATAGAAGGCGTTGACCGACCACAAATCTGGCTTCATAAGCCTTTCTGCATCCGCAGCAAGCTCACCGAACCTGCCCGAGGCAGAGTCAAATACCATCTTCGCATATGCGTGCAGGTAGTGGCTGCCGCTGCCCGCAAGCCCGTCGAGCATCGATTCCGCAGCCCTGAGGTTGCCCAGCTTTATGTGTGCCAGGAACGCCATATACATGGTGGTGGGCGAACTCTCCTTTACCAGTGCAGCAGTGTACGCGTTCAGTGACTTATTGAACAGGAGCCTAGCACGGGCAGCGCGCCTGGCAGCCTCATCCCGATGGAGCGTATTCTCTTCCATAAAGCCCTCCCTGGCATAACTTATAAGTGAGACCTCGTGGTTGGAGCATGCGTTGCACACCAGGCCCTCGGCATAGAGCAGCGCAGGGTCACCGTACTTTGCGTAGAGCGCTTCGTATGAAGCCATGGCGTCGTCATACTTGTATGCGGCCAACTGCGTTTTGATTGTGCCAATAGCCTCTACCATGTCAGCGGAGCGTCTGGCCAGCGCATCCCCATCCCGCGAGATCGCGCTCTCACAGGAGTGGCATATCGCCAGGTTGCCCAGTGTGGGAGTCAAGGCGCCGCAGTACTGGCACATCACAACCACGCCGGAGCCTGCGACCTTGTCTAGCATGGCTGCGAGGCGTTCTGCGTTCATCTCCACCACTACGCATTCGTGTCAAAGCTTTTTAAGCACTGCGAACAGGTGCAGTTCGTCGTAGGGTTCTATCTGCACAGTTTCGACGAGCTCGAACGTGCCATCTAAGCTCCCGAGCTCCCTGTTGAAGACCTTCTCGGGATCCATGCCCACGTCGACGCTCTGCGACTTTATCACGAAATAGGCGTAGCCTCCTTTCTTGAGGAACCTTGCATTGGTGAGCAGTATCTGTGCCTGTTCCCTGGCAGACACGTCCTGGTATATCGCGTCGCACTCACTTACGATGCTTGCGTAGCCTTCGGTGTGCATCGCGTCCCCCAGTATAGGCAGCATGTTCGGCCTCTTCTCGCAGACGTTTATCAGCTCGCGCATGTTGCGCTCCGAGAGCTCAACGCAATAGACGACACCGTCCTTGCCGACGATGTCACTGACGTGGCTGGCCGTGGTGCCTGTCGCCGCGCCGAGGTACAGGACGCTGCCTCCTCCTCCTATTCTCATTGTCTTCAGGCCATTGAGCAGCGCTGCCGAGAGCTTGCTCCTGTACGGGTTCCAGAGTCGGTACTCGATGCTCCCGCGCACTATGAGCTCCTCGCCGTAGACCTTATAACCCCTGGCCAGGTTGGCGGTGGCGAGTTTTCCATCTACTCTATACACGCCGTCAAAAAGCTCTTTTACGCCGTCACTTTCCATGAAACCAGCATGAGGATTAGACAGGTCGCCCTATAAAAGACTAGTGTAGTTTGTTCATGCACTGTTCAGTGGCTGTTCAGCTTTGCCCATGCGTATCCTATCAGGCTCCTGACAAAGGTCTCCTTGTCCGATATCTTGCCGTTCTCCTCGAAGACGTGTGCTCCCTCATCCTCAAGCGACCTTCGTTCGTCGTCGCTGAGGATCTCACCCAAGTCTGCAGAAACCACCCTCGCAGCGCCTACCTTCGTGCTAAGGTATGTTATGCTTGCATTCTTCGGCGGGTTCTTCCTCCTTGTGGATATGAAGAGAGCTTCGAGGAGGTCCCGAGCCGACCTCTTGTACAGCGTCGAGGCTTCGGTGTAATTCCTGGTGCGTGCGTTCATCTTTGCCCTTTCGAAGTCCTTCACAGCCCTCTGGAACAGTCCTCTCACATCCATCATCCACGCCAGTAATAAAATCCAAACTATCTTTAAATAGTTTCTCGCTCAAAGCTGATTAACAAGATAAAAAAATGGGTAAAGATGGTAGAGAACATCGTCATAAGCAGGTTCCTGATGGACGTGATGCCGATAGCCTCGAGCGCTTCCAGCGAGGATGACACGGTAAAACGTTTCACCGAAATAGTGAGGAGTATCTTCGGCATAGACCGCGCCAGTGTGAGCTTGCTACAGCAGAATAAGCAAGGCGAAAACGGCATAACCGAATACCTGATCAATACCCGCAAGGCGTATGTCGACAACCAGCTGAGCGAGTATTCTGCGTTTCCCGAGCTGATAAGCTACAGGAACCAGGGTTTCCTAAGCGGCGCCTTCCTGCCCATAATAGCTCACGGCAAGGTTCTGGCAGTTCTCGAGCTCCTCTCGAGCGCGGAGAATAAGTTTTCTGACGACCTGGTCGGCAGCGTCGCGTTCGGCGCAGCGTTCATAGGATTCTCGCTCGCGTACAAGGTCGAGGCCGGAAGGAACGTAAAACTCGCGGGCTACTTCGACTCCGCCTTCGGCTCTAGCATCCCGCAGTTCCTAGTGTCATCAAACGGCTCTATAGTCAAGGCGAACAAAGCGGCCATGCGCAGGTTCTCCGCGCTTTCCGGCTCAGAGACGCGGATAGCAGGCGTCATAGGGAGGGACTTTGCGGCCCTTACCAAACTGGTGAACGGCAAGTCCGAGATGGCAAGGGTCGGGGCGCCAAACGACCCTATGCTGGTGCGCATATCCTCGTCGAAGGTCAGCGAGACGCTGCTGCACGTCGTGGCAGAGGACGTCACGTACGCCGCGTACTTCGAATCCATCGCGAGCGCGCTGAAACCAAACGGCGAGGTCATGCTCGCGCTCCTCGGCGATGACCTTACGATAAACAAGGTGTATGGTGGCATGGGAAGTCAGTTCTCTGCAGCTATATCCGCGCTCCAGGGCAGGAAACTTTCCGCCGTGCTCGGCAGCAAGGGACAGGAGATGAAGCCTGCGGGCGAAGCGAAGCCTGGTACTGTCCTCGCAGGCACAGCAGACCTAATGCTGCCCGACGGGCTGGCTGTGCGCGTGCGCTATGCGCTCGATTACTCACCCGCAGGCCCTATGTTCATAGCTTCGAGCGCCAACCTCGAGAAATACGTGTCGGGCCTGAAGAGCGATCTTGACGACTTCATAAACGCCACGTCAGACATAGTTATGACTGTGGACGAGTCCGGCTACATCACTGACTGCAACCTGTCTGTCGAGCACGTTCTCGGGTACCCAAAGGAGGAGCTCGTTGGCAAGAGTATAAGGAACCTCTACCCTGACACTTCCATACTCGACCGCGACATAGCATACGTTCGTACCGGAGGCAACATAGACAACACCTACGTGAACGTAGCGAAGAAGGACGGTCAGCCAATACCCGCAACGCACTCCGTAAGGCTTCTCAGCAGCGCCGAGAAATCAAGTTACCTCTTCCTGATTAAGGAGCTCGAGACGAAAAACATAGTAGAAGACCTTCGGGCCTCGATGAGGCGCAGCGAGACAACGGAGAAGAACCTCAGGAACACCAGCGCCCTTAAGTCGCAGTTCATATACAATATATCGCACGAGCTCAAGACGCCGCTCACTAACATCAAGGGCTTCGCCAAGCTGCTCCACGAAGGCGATTTTGGTGCCCTAAACGATGAGCAGAAGGAGTACGTCAAGACTATACTGGACGAGAGCGATAGGCTCATGCTCATAATAACGCAGGTGCTGGACGCCGCGAAGCTTGAGGCCGAGAAGGTAAAGCTTGACATCAAGGAGGTGAACCTCCGCGACCTGTATGAGAACCCGAGCATCAAGGCCATGGAGGAGTCAGCGCGCAACAAGGGCCTCGAGTTCTCGTGGAATGTCTCGTACGACGTGCCCAACATAATGGCGGACCCGAACAGGTTGATACAGGTGCTCGTCAATCTGATCGGAAACTCGATAAAGTTCACAGAGACCGGGGGCATATCGGTCCACGTTACCAAGAAAGGGAGGAAGTTCGTCGAGTGCACCGTGACAGACACGGGCATAGGGATAAGCGATGAAGACAAAAAGAAGGTCTTCAAGAAGTTCTACCAGGCGCCTAAGAAGAGCCTTGTCAAACCAGACGGGACCGGCACCGGCCTCGGCCTGTCCATAACGCACGACATAGTGAGCCTCCACGGCGGAAAGATGAGCTTCGAGTCGCAGCTTGGAAAGGGCTCTTCATTCACCTTCACGGTGCCTATAGTGCACAAGGAAAAGAAGGAGAAGGCATAAGCCAACTCCGAAGGCCATGCCATTTTGCCGCAATCAGCCGAAGAACGCCTCGCACGAGTCTCCTACACTTTTCATCTTCGCGTAGGCGTTGTAGAGCTGCGTGTAATCGAGGCTGGAGAAAGCGCCCTCGAACTTGGTGCTGATTACCGCACCGCTCGTGGAGTTGATTGTAATTGTGAGCACAGTGCCAGAGCCAACTGACGTCTTGGCCTTGGTCGAGTACGTAGCGGTGTACAGGTCGCCCGAGGACTGTGATATAGCAAGGCTCATGTTGTACGGGGTCATCACACTGACGTTCTGGTAGGTCGTGGCGCCTGAAGGTGCCACCCCATATTGGCTTATGTAGTCTGCATCATACTGCGAGGCGCTGCACTGCAGCGTCTTGGCGTACGCGTCGCTGTAGTTGAGCATCAGCGGGTAATACTCGGTCGTCTCTAACTTTTGCATCACCTGCGAAGTCACTGTCGGAACCGTGGTGACAGCTGTCACTGAGGTAGTTGCCTTGATTGTGTCGGTTGTGTTGTTCACGTTTATCTTCACGGTGGCAGGTTGCCCTCCAAGGGACGTCGGCGGCAATACCTTTATGTACCCTGCATCAGGCGCTATGCCGACGCTGGAGCTCACCGGGACTATCTGCACGTATGCAGACGCGCCTATTGACTTAAGCGTCAGCGCCATGTTGGCGTTGGAGGTGCCGTAGTTCACGTGCACTGTTATGCCGTTCTGGAGCGTTACGTTGAGGACCTGATTGACGAATACAGGCGTCTTGGTTATGTAGACGTACGCCGTGGAGCCCGAAGTTCCGTGCAGGAAAGCCACATATTCGCTGCCGGCCATCCTGAACACCACGCCGCCATTGGTTATGTTGAGCGTCTGCGCGCTGGTTATGTTCAGCACGTTGTTGGACAGCATCACCGCCGCAATGCCTATTATAACTACGATAGCCAGCATGCCAAGCCCTGCCCCAAGGTACGAACGGCTTGCCCTTTCGCCGTCCCTCGCAAAATGCTTGTGCCTTTTAATCGCCATAGAGCCTATTCATCTGCTAAGGCTTTTATTCCTTACCAAAATGTGCGGCATAACTCCAGCATGCCTATAAACGCTCCCATCAGCAAGCTATATTATTCCTTTCTGCAGAAGGTATATCGGTGACCGGATGGAGAACTCTTCTGATACAGCCAAGGAGGTACTTGACGTCATAAACGAGCGCCAGCAGATTACCTACAACGAGCTTACCGACCTGATGTTCAGCAGGGGGGTGCCTAAGAATCTGATGGACGGCACGCTCCAAAGCCTCGAAGCGAGCAAGGCCATAGCTTCGAGGAGCAACGGCGGCATAATGACCTACTACGTACTCCAGGACATGGACTCGCTTAGGAAGGTGCTAATAGTCGAGGACGACAAGAACATAAACAAGCTGATGGCGCTGTCCCTCGGCAAAGGATTCGAGATAAACCAGATATACGACGGCGGCGAGGCCGTCGGCTTCGTGAAATCCCAGTCGCCCAACCTGGTCATACTGGATCTTATGCTGCCGCACAGGGACGGCCTGGACATCTGCCAGACTATCAAGAGCGACCCGGTCACGAGCGGCACCATAATCATATTGGTCAGCGCGATGGATCCGACGAACAACAGGTTCAAGGGCATAAAGTACGGCGCCGACTACTACATAAAGAAGCCGTTCGACCCTGTTGAGCTGCGCAGCCTTGTCACGCTCTTCCTGCGCAAGAAGGGCAAACGGTTTGACGCGCTCGTGGACCTGCCCGACGAGGAGCGCATCTCCGGCCAGATAGAGCGTTCGCTGAAGGAGGGCGAGAAATACACTATAGGCACCCTGCGCATAGATAACCTCGCGGCTTACGCCACACGGTTCGGCGAGAAGTCTGCCATAGTGATACTGCGCTTGATCTCGCAACTTCTCCAGGACGTGATAAAGAGCAAGTCCCCTAACGCGTTCGTCGGCTTCCTTAACAGCGACGAGTTCGTCATAGCCGGCATGAAGGAGAGTGTCGCGGCGACTGTTGGCGAGGTGCAGCAGGAGTTCAGCAACGTGCTACCGTTCATACTCCAGGATGAAGGTTACAGGCAGATAGACTTAAACATAGACAACCTGTTCGAGAGTAAGGAGGTACCGAAGCTATCGCTCGTCTATACTGAGACGGAGAAGAGCGCCCTGAAGGAGCGCAGGGAGGAGATACTCAGCGCTAAGGGCGCCAGCCCATCAGAGATAGGCACGTATACATACGACGAGCTCCAGAAGCTCTTCGGCAGGGAGGACCTCGACATAACAATAACGCGCGACGCCACCGGCGTCAGGATACGCGTCGGCAAGCACGCCGATGATGGCGATGCACAATAAGCCGCGGGCCATGAAGGCGCAGCAGGCGCTCGACTACATGATATCCTACGGCATAGCGCTGCTCATCATAGTGCTGGCCCTGTACGTGGTCGTGAAACTCGGAGCGTTCAACACTTCCGTCGCGCCAGACAGCTGCACGCCTGCCCCTCCATTCCTCTGTCCCTCGTACGCGATAAACACCACCGGCGCTGTGCTGATGAAGATAGCGCAGAGCTCGGGCAGCGCGATAACAGTCACTGGCATGGCATGCTCCAGCTCGCTTAGCCCTACGAACGCGAGCGAGCCTGAGTACGGCAACGTGCACGTGCTGAGCTACTCCGCTGCGCCGTCCTACTACCCTAACAACGCACTCGCCAATGGTGTGAAAATATACAGCGGTGCCTCGGCCATCCTGTCGGCATACTGTTATGAACCATCCGGCGCTGCATCATCGAGCCTCGGCAACAGCTTCACCGGTTATATCTGGCTCAACTACACGACCAGCGCGGCCCCGCAGTCGCACACTATAAACATGGCGGCGCAGTTCACGGTCAAGTACACGTGAGCCTACACTAGCTACAAATAAAAGCTTTGGCAGATATATAGTTTCAGGTGCTGGATTGAAGTATTCTGGCGCATTGGCGCTTGCATTGGTCACGGTCTTATTCTTCGCGGGAGCGGCCCACGCTTCGTACGTGACAATAACTGAGCCGTACAACGCGACTATAACACACTTCAACGGCAGCATCTACCTAGGCAAGGCGGGCCCAGGCCAGACATTCATCGTGACCATACGCTCCGCCACGACGAACGCGACTGGCGCACATCTTGATTACGGCTGGAACCAGTTCAACGCCAGCGACGTGCCTGCCGGCTGGGTCGTGAAGAACTCGCCGTTGTACAGGCAGACGCTCTCGGTGGAGGTTACGCCTGCGGCCGATGCGCCCACAGGTATGTACATATTCAAACTTACTGCCATAAACGTTGGCAACTACTCGAAGATCGGCTCGGTGAGCTTCACCGCGTACGTCAACGTGACGCCTGACGTCTTCCACCTGCATGTAAGCCCCGCGAGCGTGGCCAGCGGTGTCGGCTCCCCGAGCAACATATACATAACGATAAACAACACGGGCGTATCTGACAGCCCGTTCGTAATCAACGTGACGGGCCTGCCGGCATGGAGCGTGCCGCCGCAGGATGTTATAGCGCTGCACCACACGTCTGCCACGTTCGCCTACCCTATCTACCAGTACACTCCGGGCGTATACAAAGCTGTGGTTCACGTATCGTCGCTCGAGAGCCCTTTGGTAGAGAAGAGCGCCAACGTGACTCTTACAGTCAGGGCCGGCCTGGCGAGCGACTACGCCTCGATAGGTGAGGGCTCGGTCATGTTCCCTATAATCTACGAGCCTGCATACGCGATAATGTACCTGCTCAGCCTGCTCTTCGGCTCGGCTAAGTGAATTGAGGTATGATCCAAATGGCAAAAAGAAAGAAGGCTGGCTCCAGGCAAAAGCGGCAGTTTTCCGTACACTTCATAAAGGTGGCAAGCCAGCTCGACCTGGCGCGCTACCTGTGCGACTTCACCCCTGGCACAATGCCAGTATTCGCCCTGAAGGATGGCAAGAATTACAGGCTCTTCGCCGAGGGCGAGAAAATAAATGACACCCACATAATGTACTACACCGAGGGCGACAGGATAGGCAGGTACTGCATCTACACTCCCCCTTCAACTTCCGCAAAGGAGGGCATAGAGATTACGGACCGGCATGGTGAGACCGATTACAGGGTGTACAGGCTCGAGATGGTGGAGTTCCTTACGAAGCCCTACCGGGAGAAGGCCATGCCGAAGAACGAGATAGCGTTTCTCCGCGTAAGCGACCCTCGTCCAATAATAACTTCGCTGATGCACAAGGGTATATCCAGCGAGACGATAGACAAGGTCTACGTCTTCAGGTACAAGGGTGAGTCATTCATAGGCACGTTCGACCTGATGGCAGGCAGGGACGAGCCTCCATGGTTTGTCTTCGCGAAGTTCGAGATTGAAGGCGCGCACGGCTTCTTCCGCTACAGCTCGCATTCCGACAAGGTAGAAGCTACGGACGAGCCCTTCGACAACCAGTATTTCTACGTACGCATCGTAAACCTTGCGGAGCCTCCTCCGGGCTTCAGGCCCGACGGCTCGAAGCTCTGAGAGGCAACGCATAAAAAACATGCTAAGCAAATAGATTTCGCACAGCGTGCCCGAATAGCTCAATGGTAGAGCGAGTGGCTGTTAACCACTAGGTTGCAGGTTCGATCCCTGCTTCGGGCGCTTAATTAACATTAAATTAACATACTGCTACATACTGTCTGATGTTTCAAGATGGCCAATCATAATGCTTTGGAAGCCCTACAATCTATTGCTAAAGGAATGTCACGGTGATAAAATGAAAGACCCTGTATGTAAGATGGAAGTAGATGAAAAGTCCCAGTTTAAAAGCAGTTATATGGGTAAGACATATGCCTTTTGTTCTGTGAATTGTAAGCAGAACTTCGACAAAGAACCGAAGAAATATGCCAGGGATGAGTAAGCCGATAGGGCTTTGTACCAGTGCAGCATATACAAGTTGCACTACAAGAGTATGGCCCCGCCAAACGAATGCTATGGATGGTCCATAGACCCGCCGCCGCCAGGAAGATGCTAAACTGTCATTTTTTCCTCCTTAACGGGAAACATATCCCTGCTTTTTCCGAACTCCCTTACCCTGCTGTAGTAAGGCACATGTTCCCGCGCTTTTCTTTTCTTTCCTATATACTCAAGCCCCAGTTTTAAAAGGAAATAGCCTATTCCAATGGTAAGTATAATACCGGAGACTTCTATGCTGTAAAATTTCAGGAAATATAACGTCATAAATATGGTTACAATCCCAAGGAATGGAACAACAACGAAATATCTTCCAAGAATCTTGCTGTGTGCTGTGGCTTTTTCGCTGACTTTGTCCTTAACATACCTCTGATAAAATGCTGCAAAGTTGATTATTACGTAAGCGATGAGCACAGATGCATTGGCCGCCTCAACTATTGTCACGAATGATACAAATGTTATGAATATTATCCCAAGCGCCGCAGAGATTATTATGGCATAAACTGGCGTGGAAAACCTATCTATCTTTGAGATGTTCCCAGGCAGTTCATTATCCCTGGACATTGCAAAGAGGACCCTCGAGGTGCCCAGTATGCCCGTCAGCGTTACCCCTGCAGTTGCAATGATTCCCCCAATTGCGATTATTACATCCAGGTAAGTATTGTGTAAAGCAGAAATTCCAAAGGAAAGAGGGGATGATGAGGATGAAAGCGCTGAGGCTGGAACCAGACCCATGAGCACAATGGCAATTGCCACATACAGAAGTGACGAAATAAAGATCGAGTAGATTATGGCTTTCGGTATGGTCTTTTCCGGATCCTTGACCTCGCCGCTTACTGTTGTGACTCTTGAAAAACCTGTGAATGCGAAGAATATGAGCGCTGCACCTGAAAGAATCCCTCCCGAACCCTTGTCAAAGAAACCAGAGAAGTTTCCGGCGTGAAAGTCTGTAAGGCCAGCAATAATGAAAATAACAAGTATTGCAATATTCACCGCTACAAGATACGCAATGGTTTTCGCGGAATTCTTGATTCCGAATATATTAAGCGAGGCAAATGCAACTATGGCTATTATTGCAAGATAAACCGTCGGGAAAGAGGTGTGGAAAAGTGCATTGAAATATCCGCCGAGGCTTATTGCAACCGCAGCGATTGCAATGATGTTCCCAAAAGTCCACATCCATCCTGCAACAAACCCTGAAAATGGGTTGAGCGTCTCCTTTGCATATTCGTAAGAACCTCCCTCCTTCTGCACCCTGGTGGCAATCTGGGAAAAACTAAGTCCTGTGAGCATTGCCACAATGGCTGAAATTATGATGGCGAGTATGAGAGCCGGACCGGAATCAAATGCTGCAATTCCTATGATTACAAAGATTCCCGCACCTATTATGGCTCCTAGGTTGATTGTCAGTGCCTCTTTAAACCCAAGCACTCTTTTGAGCCCTTTCTTCTGCATCATCTAGTATTCAGCCTACTATTTTATTAATTGGCTTTTGGTAAAAACTGTATGTGAATCGATGGCAAACGATCCAGTATGCGGTATGTACGTTGACGAAAAGAGCTCCGCGTTGACAAGCGAGAGGGGCGGCAGCAAGTACTATTTCTGCAGTACTGCCTGCAAGCTACAGTTCGAGAAGCCTGAGAAGGAACTGAAGAACCTAAAGACCTCACTGTTGGTCTCATGGCCCCTCACAATAATCGTTGCCGCTCTTACATATGTACTTCATCTGAGCTATGGCAATTATGTTATACTGCTTCTTGCAAGCATAGTGCAGTTCTATGCAGGGCAGAGGTTCTACGCCGGCATTCTGGATGCGATAAAGAACAAATCAGCTAACATGGATACGCTGATTGCAATAGGCACCAGCGCGGCTTGGGCCTACAGCACAGTAGTAACCCTATTTCCATCAATCTTCCCTACTGGCGGCATCTACTTCGACACGTCCACAATCATAATCTCGCTGATACTTACAGGAACATACATGCAGAGGCTTGCAGAATCAAGGGCATCAACCGCGGTTTCGGCATTGATAGCGCTGCAGCCAAAGATAGCGCATAGGCTTGAAGGGAACAAGGTGGTGGACATTCCTATAGAACTGGTTAAGGAGGGTGACATCCTGTTAATAAAACCTGGCGAGAAGATACCTACCGATTCGGCAGTCATAGATGGAGAAAGCTCTGTCGATGAGTCTATGGTTACCGGGGAGAGCATGCCTCTGACCAAGAGGGTCGGGGACAAGGTAATTGGAGGCACTGTAAATTTAACAAGCCCGCTGAGGGTCAAGGCCACAAAGGTAGGCGAAGATACTGCACTTGCGCAGATAATAAAGATAGTAAAGGATGCTGCATCAAGCAAGGTGCCGATACAGAAGCTTGCCGATAAGGTTTCATCCTATTTTGTACCTATAGTGGTGCTCGTGGGTATTTTAGCGTCCCTATCGTGGTACATTTTTGGAGGCGTAGGTGTAAACACTGCAATTCTGATATTTGTCAGCGTTCTGATCATAGCATGCCCCTGCGCTCTTGGGATAGCTACCCCTGCGGCATTGCTAGTTTCCTCAGGGAGGGCAGCAAAAGCCGGAATACTCGTCAAGAGCGGTGAAAGCCTGCAAAAAGCAAGCAAGGTTACTGCACTTGTGCTGGATAAGACAGGTACACTTACAAACGGAAGACCGGAAGTTACGGATATAGTCGCAGCTGCCGGATATGGCAAAACAGAAGTTATAAGGCTTGCTGCCATAGCCGAAATGAATTCAGAACACGTAATTGGGAAGGCCATCATCTCAAAGGCGCAGAGCATGAAAATCAAGAGCGAATTTCCAAAGAAATTCACTTACATCCAGGGCAGTGGAGTAACCGCGCTTACCGAGAGTGGTAAAAAAATAACTGTTGGCAACAGAGACCTATTTGATAATGCGCAACTTTCAGGTCTTGAAGCAAAACTGCAGGAACTCGAATCTGAAGGCAAAACAACGCTCATAATAGGGGAAGGCGAAAAGACAATCGGTCTTATATCCATATCCGACGCGCTCAAGGGGGACAGCAGGAAGGCAATAACTTCGTTCAAAAATGCAGGGTACAGCATATGGCTTGCGACAGGGGACAACCAAAAGGTCGCCGATGCGGTTGCAAAGAGCCTGGGCATAGGGCATGTGATGTCCCAAGTAAAGCCCAAAGACAAGCTTGATAAGATAGCAGAGCTGCAGAAGGAGGGCAATGTAGTCGCTATGATTGGTGATGGCGTGAACGATGCACCTGCACTTACAAAGGCAGATGTCGGCATAGCTATAGGTGCCGGTACAGATGTTGCAATACAGGCCGGCGACATAATCTTGATGAAAGACAGTATCTACGATGCATTCGTGGCCCTTCAGCTCGGAAAGAGGACGATGTCAAAGATAAGACAGAATCTTTTCTGGGCGTTTGGTTACAATATAATACTGATTCCGATCGCGGCAGGCGCGCTAATACCTATTCTCACAATAAGCGTGTACAACATCTTGCCAATGCTCGCCGCTTTGGCGATGGCATTCAGCTCTTTCACAGTAGTGACAAATTCATTGTTGCTGGCCAGAACTAAAATAATATAAATGCCTGACAGAGGAAAAGATGCAGAAACATGCCTCTATGCGTTCGTCGTTTCGGTCGCGGCTTCTGCGGTGCTGCTTTACACGGACCGCGGCTTCTCATGGTGACGTGAAGGTTACACTTTAATATTTAACCGGGCAATCTTAGATGCGTGGGCCTGTAACTCAGTTTGGCTAGAGTGGAAGGCTTTTAACCTTTAAGTCGAGGGTTCAAATCCCTCCAGGCCCGCTCATACTTCGTGATAGTATACTTCGTGATATTATGATTGAAGAGACACGAAAAACAGGGGTGCCCCACTGGTCAGAACAGCTGGCGCAGCGCGTGATCAGCGGGAAGAAGGCACCTCTTGTCGTGACTGGTGGCATGACTACGAGCGGCCCCGCCCACATGGGTACCGTCTGCGAGTTTCTCTATCCAGCCGTGCTCAAGCGCGGTATAGAATCTCTGGGCAGCAAGGCCGAGATGCACTTCGTCGGCGACATAATGGATGCCTTCGACGGTGTGCCAGCGGAGCTTAAGGAGTACACCGATGTGCTGACGCCTGAGCTGGGAAAGCCGCTGGCCCACACGCTCGACCCTATGGGCTGCCACAAGTCATATGGCGAGCATTATCTGTCTGAGGCTGAGGTAATCATGAAGGCGCTCAAGCTCGAGATAGACGTGGTGCGTGCAGACTCACTTTACCTGAGCGGCGCGATGGACGGTTTCGCGAGTCTCTACCTGCACGACGAGCAGAAGGTCAAGGAGGTCGTGGCTAAGAGTTCGCTCAAGGAGCTTTCAGCCATGGCGGGCTGGAGCCCTATAATGCCCATATGCGAGAAGTGCGGCAAGGTCGCCACAACAATAGTGACGCGGCACAGCGACGACGAGTACGAGTACGCATGCGATCGCGACGTCGGCTACACGAAAGGTTGCGGCTTCAACGGCAGGAACAGGATAAGCGACCACAGATACAAACTGCAGTGGCGCGTCTACTGGCCCTCGTGGATGGTGCACTTCAAGACCAGCGTCGAGGGCTCTGGCATCGACCACATGACCCGCGGCGGAAGCGCGGATACAGCCATAGCCATGCACAAGGAGGTGCTTGATTACGAACCCCCAATACTGTTCAAGTACGGGTTCATACTATTCAGGGGCAAGAAGGCGTCAAAATCGGCGGGCAATGCCGCAAGCGCGAAGGACATACTGAAACTGATACCTCCGGAACTGCTGGCCTACCTGCTCGTGCTGCCAAACCTCGAGCAGAACAAGGACCTGGACCCGAGCGGCGACAAGCTCATGATGGTGTACGACGACCTCGAGCGCATTTCAAGGCTCGAAAAGCCGGAGAGCAGGGCTGACGAGAAGAAGGTGGTGGCGTACAGGCTCGCAGTCGGAAAACTCGCGTGGAGGGCGCCGTTCGTAGACATACTAACGAACTACCAGGTGCACAGGGACTGGGAGGAAGTGGGCAGGGAGCTGAACGACCCCGAGGGCGTTGCGTATATGGCGCCATACATAGAGGAGTGGCTTCGCCAGGGATATGCCCCTGATAAGTACAACTTCTCGATAAAGCCGACGAAGCTGGAGACTGGAAAGGAACCAGTGGCCGCGTTCGCATCTTCGCTCAAGGAGGGCATGGACGCCGTCGCTATACACAACCTAATATATTCCGTCGCAGAGTCGAGCAAAATACCTGCCCCGGAGCTCTTCAAGGCATTGTATACTGCGCTCATAGGCAAGGACAACGGCCCGAGGATGGGGAAGCTCCTCTACTTTATAGGCCCAGCTGAGGCCAGGCGCATCCTGGGAGAGGCGGTCGCGTAGCTCCGCAACGTATTTATATGTTTTATGCGCAGAGTGAAGAGAAAGACCCGAGTGCTACTGTTCGGCAACGGCTTTGAACCACAGGCAAATGTTTTAATAGGGCGCGCGTCAATACTACCTTCTGTGCCAGGGTGGCGGAAACCGGTAACGCGTACGCCTGGAAATGGTTGCGTGCCTGGAAGCGTATGGCTCTTTGAGCCATCTGGGTTCAAAAGCATCTGCTGAATATCCCAGCCCTGGCGTCTTGGTGCTTACATGGTTGAAGAACAGAAACCTGAAAAGAAGGGCCCACGCAGGCCTGAAGGCAGGAAAGCCACGTCCATCGTCCGCATAGCGGGCAAGGACGTCGACGGTTCGCTACCGATAGCCAGGGCGCTGGGCCACGTGAAGGGCATAGGCTTCAGCATGGCGCGCGCTCTGACATTCGTCGCCAACGGAAAGCTCGGCATAAGCCCAAGCACGGAAATAGGCTCGCTCAACGAGGACCAGGTAACGAAGCTCGAAGCACTGATAAAGGAGCCAGCAAAGTACGGCGTGCCGTCATATCTACTCAACAGGCACGGCGACTTCGAGACTGGCAAGGACATACATGTTGTTGGTAACGACCTTATATTCAACACGAGGCAGGATGTGGCCCGGGACGTCACGCTGAGAGTGTGGCGCGGAATGCGTCACCAGTTCGGTCAGAAGGTGCGCGGCCAGCGCACCAGAAGCACAGGCAGGACAGGCTCTACAGTCGGCGTCATGAAGAAGGCCGTGCTCCAGAAGGGTGCGGCGGCAGGCAAGGGCAAGGAGGAACCAAAGAAATAGTGGTTAGATGGGATCACCAAAGAGAAACAGGCGGAAGTACGACAAGCCCAAGGACATCTGGAACCTTGCTAGGATAAACGCGGACAATGCGCTCATAAAGGAGTTCGGCCTGAAGAACATGAAGGAGCTGTGGAAGGCGCAGCACGAGATCAGCAGGCTCAGGAGCAACGTCAGGAACCTGCTCGCTGGTAACGGCTCCGAGGTGGTCGAGCGCAGCATAATAAGCAGGCTGTCGAGGCTCGGAATTGCCCCGCAGGAGACGCAGCTAGAGAAGCTGCTCGACCTCAACGAGCAGGCGATGCTGTCGAGGCGCCTGCAGACGGTCGTGTTCAGGAAGGGCCTTGCAAGGAGCATGAAGCAGGCGAGGCAGCTCATAGTGCACGGATTTATATCGATAAACGGCCGCAAGGTGGACAGGCCTGGATACATGGTGCCAGCGGCGGAGGAGCAGGGCATAGGATACTTCAAGCACATCGACATAACGATGCCGCTGCCAAAGACTGGCACTGCAGGAAGCCCCGAAGAGTCAGGGGCGCAGGCGCAGCAGGCGCCCGCGGTGAACGACGAGGCGAAGGAGCCACCAGCTGAGGCATCGGCTTCAGCTTCATGATGCATTGGTGTTTATAATGGCAAAGAAAGCATCGGCTAAGAAAACCAAGGCCCCGGCGAAGCCCGTGGCTCAGGAGACGAAGAAAAAGAAGGAAGAAATCTCATACGAAGCAAAGGCGATGGAGGAGGCGAGGGTCAAGCCGAGGTCCGAACGCTGGGCAGTCGCACACGTCTATTCCTCGAAGAACGACACTATAATAACACTTACTGACATGAGCGGCGCCGAGACAATAGCGGTCGGGAGCGGCGGCATGATAGTCAATGCAGACTCGCAGGAAGGCTCGCCGTACGCAGCGATGCAGGCAGCGTACAAGGTCGCAGCAGCTGCCAAAGAGAAGGGCGTAACCAACATCAACATCGAGATAAGGGCCCCAGGCGGTCACAGCTCGAAGACCCCTGGCCCAGGGGCGCAGGCCGTCGTCAGGGTACTCGCAAGGAGTGGCTTACGCGTCAACAGGATAGAGGACGTCACGCCTATACCTACCGACACGACGAGGAGGCCCGGAGGCAAGCGCGGAAGGAGGGTATGACTCCTTCGCGCACACTGTTCACGTGATTCAGTGTACCAGCTCTACGCCGTACTATTCGCCGTCGTGCTGTACCCTATTATCTACATCTTTCCGGCATACGCAGCTAACGGCGCTCCGGTGTTATTCGGCAGAGGCAAACCCCTTGACCTCGGCAGAAAGCTTCGCGGCAAGCGCATCTTCGGTGACCACAAGACGATGCGCGGAACGTTATCCAGCCTTGCCGCAGGCATCGCCGTCGGCCTTATTGAGTACCCATTCCTGCACTATATGCTCCCTATAGCGATAATGCTGACGATAGGGGCCAACTTTGGCGACCTGGCCGGTAGTTTCGCGAAGCGCAGGCTCGGCTTCAAGCCCGGCAGGATCCTGCCCGTGATAGACCAATATGGCTTCTTCGCCGCAGCGCTTCTGTTCGCGTTCTGGCTCGGAAACATGCCGCACGCGTACGGCATGCTCTTCCTCATCGTGCTCACGGGCGTGATGCACCCGCTCACCAACATCGCCGCGCACCGGCTGAAGCTCAAGGATGTACCTTGGTAGGTGTGCAGATGCACATCCTCAATCGCATCCGTGAGCTAATCTCCGGGAAGGTGGTGGCGCAGGTCAAGGACGGCACTGACACGATAAGAATCATTGCTCGTGGACGCGAGCGCGTCTTCATGTGTAATGACATAATACTATCGAGGCTGGGCCCCGAATTGTTCACCGGCGCCTATTGGGACTACTTCTCCCCGCTGCCCGCGCTCTATGATAATGCAAGGGTGCTCGTCATAGGGTTGGGAGGGGGCACAATACCGTACCAGCTGGAGGCGCTCTACGGCGACAGGGTGCACATCGACGTGGTCGAGATAAGCGAGGCCGTTGCGATGCTCTCCAAGGCTTTCCTGCCTAAGCCTCTGCGCTCACGCATTATAATAGCTGACGGCAGCGAGTTCGTCAAGGGACTCCGGCCTGACAGCTACGACATCATCATCCTGGACCCGTACAGGACGTACGCGCTGGCTGGCACATTCATGGACGGCCCGTTCATAAGGGCGGCACACCAAGCACTCTCGGAACGCGGCGTCTTTGCCATCAACTACATACTCGACAGCAGGAATTCTGAATTGCTGAAGGAGGCTATGTCGCTGCTTAAGGGGCGTTTCTCGATGTACGCAATTGGAGCACCAGAGCACTCCGGCAACCGCGTGGTGGTCTGCTCGAAGAAGCTGACGGTTGAAGAAATACTGGAAAGGATCGCTGCGCGTTTTCATGGCGGCGCCAGCGCGAAGCACATAATCTATGGATATTCTGCGATGCGCCCGCTGCAATGAACACTGTCGCGACACGCATCTCTCTACAAACATATTTTTAACTTTCTGTCTCTTTATTGCTGATGGCAGATGTGAAGCTCCTCCCGCCCTCTGAAAATGCACCTTTTGATATCAACAAGAAGCTCGAGGAGCTGCCTGTTGAGCTGAGGCTGAGGGCTAAGGACAGGCTGAGGGTCACGAGGCTCAGGCACACGAAAGGTCTTCTCACTAAGATTATGCTGCTGGTCGCGCTCATAGGGCCTGGCCTGCTCGTCATGATCGCCGACAACGACGCCGGCGGCGTGATAACGTACGCGCAGACTGGATCAATCTTCGGGATCGGATTCTTCATCCCTCTGATGGTGCTGATGGTGCCAACTGCATATTTCGTGCAGGAGATGACGGTGAGGCTCGCCGCGGTGACAAGGCGCGGCCACGCCGAGATGATATGGCGCAGATACGGCAGTTTCTGGGGGGCGTTCTCCCTAATAGACCTGCTTATAGCTAACTCGCTGACGATGGTGACTGAGTTTATCGGCATATCGTTCGGCATGAGCTTGTTCGGCGTGAGCCGCCCTATCGCGGTGCTGGTTGGGGTACTGTTCGTACTGGCGGTTACGCTCATGCTCCGCTACCACAGGTGGGAGCGCGTGAGCCTCATAATCGCGCTCTTCAACCTGGTGTTCCTGCCCCTCGTGCTGTTTGCGCATCCTAACTGGTCAGTCGTGGCGAGCGCCTTCGCCACGTGGCACGTCGACGGCGGAATAACCCAGCTCTTCCTGTACGTGCTGCTCGCGAACCTCGGCACGACGATAGCGCCATGGATGCTGTTCTTCCAGCAGAGCTCGGAGGTTGACAAGGGCACCGTGCCGGAGGACATAGGCGCCGGGAGGCGCGACACGTTCATAGGCGCCTGCGTAATGTCTGCCGTCGCCGTATCTATAATTATATTCACCGGCACGCTGGTCTTCAACGGCGCGCAGGTCACCAGCGCTACGAACACCGCGCACTACAGCATAGCTGCAATACTAAGCACAGTATCGCATAAGGTCGGCCTGCTGCCTACAAAACTGTTCGCCTTGGGGCTCATAGACGCGGGGCTCATAGCCGCGATAGCGCTCACTGCAAGCACCTCATGGGCCGTCGGGGAGGCGTTCAAATGGCCCAAGAGTATAAACCTGCCGTTTCGGCAGGGAAGGAAGTTCTACTTGCCCGGAATAGCCAGCGTGTTGATAGCTGCGGCGATAGTGCTCGTGCCCAACATGCCGCTCGGGTTCCTTAACATAACGGTGCAGGTGGTCGCATCGATCTTCATGCCCGCAGCCCTCCTGTTCCTGCTGCTCCTCGCGAACGACAGGGATATAATGGGAAAGTACGTCAACAAGAGGTGGGAGAACGCCGGCACAATAATAATAATGGCCGTGCTGATAAGCATGAGCGCGCTATACGGAATAACAATACTGTTTCCCGGCGCAATTTAGGTGATTGTTCATGGACTCTGACAAAGGTGAATACCAGTTCATAAAGAACGAAAGGGACTGGGAGAACTTCCTGAAGCGCGAGAAGATACGCGACTATTCGAAAATCCCGGTGCCGAGGGCAAAAATTAGGGGCGTCTATCGGGTGGCGTTCATATTTCTCAGGGTGTACATTGCATTCATGCTGGTGCTCGTCCTGCTGGGGTTCCTGCACATACTTTGACGTCCTCTCCCATCTGAAGGATAGGTAAACGCCGCGCAATCCTGGACGTGTCCCATAGCCATAGCGAACGGAAACAATTTATAAATGCGCACACAAGCGCAATCGATGGAAGATTACGAAATAATCGAAATGCACAAGGTGCCTGCACAGGCTCGGGAGGCGCAGCCTTTGTTCGTCGTCAGGGCGATAAACTTCAAGGTCCCGACATACATAACAATGTTCGCCTCGGTGGAGCTGAAGGCCAACGACATAGTCCAGGTGGGTGATAAGCACGTCTACAAGGATGGCAAGGACATCGGTGAGATAAAGGAAATAAAGTCCGGCGTGGGTGTCAAGATAGACGCGACGTACAATATAAAGTACACGGGCGGCTACTCGCGCGACGGCTCCACCATCTACATGGACTCGAACTTTCCGAAGGAGATAGAGGTTGCAGGTAAAAAAGTCAATGCGCACGAGAGCATAGGCAGGCACCACGAGCTCACTGAGAAGTGGCTCGTCGACAGCGCCTATGACTACCCATACGCGCACGAGATAGCCAACAGAACTGAGCGCGCATACGTGGAGTCAATGGGCGTCTCATGGAGCGAGTATAGCAAGGAGGTGAACAGGCACCTCTCCGAGGTCAGTGCGGCGAAGCTCATCAGGAGCCCGAAGGACCTAGACACCACGCCATACATATCGTCGGACGACACTGCTACACTCAAGGAGATTCGGGATAGCATGGAGCCGTGAGCGCCTTTGCGCTCAGACCCTCAGCAGACCCTTGTTGAGCAGGCTGTACAGCTCTTGCGCCCGCTTCGACTTCAGGGTCAGAGTGTACTGGAAAGCCCTGATCTCCTTCCCAGACGACTTACTCTTTCCCAAGCCCATTGATGCGGCTACGTCCTCAACAGAGGTGGCGCCATGCTCTGCCTTGGTCTCCTGATCGACAAGTGCCACATTCATTCTTATCTTGTGTCCCTTTAGCTCTATGTCCTTAGCCTCGAGCCAGACGAACGGCGTCCTGACGTACGAAACGAAGCGCTCTTTAAGGTTTCCCCCTCGCTCCTGTGCTTCCTTCCCGCGCTTGGCCAAGAACCCCTTCTCATCACCACGCATCCTGCCAAGGTCTACCATGTTGTCGAAGATCCACGACGGGCTGAAGGCGATTTCTGCGTAGCCAATGGCCATAGAGGTCCCACCATAGTTAATAGCCATCTTCAAAGCGCCCTGTGCCTCGCCGCTAAGTATCGAAACCTTCCTCGTTCCGCCGTTGTTATGTGCCTTAATCGGTTTGTAGTTGCGTCTCAAGAGCAGTGCCCTCGCCGGCGCCTCCTCACCTTTGTACTCCGTGACTACAAAGTTCTTTGCCTTTCCGCCGGCCTTAAATTTGTTCCTCGACAAAACATGGTGCGATTTGAACTTGTATTTCACACTATCGAAAACATCTTCTATGGTTTCGCCCTCCCTGAGATACTTGCCCACTGCGCTTGCCACTGCTGCCGGAACGTTTGCAGGTGTTGCAATCTTGTGTTCTATTGTCTTGTTTTCTACCATTCTGCCACTCCTTATACTCCTAATCTGGAGTTAATATCATTCAGCAGCCGGTAGTGCCCCTTAGCGTCGGCCTCAAGCCCGGCCTTCTTAAGAATCTTTATTGCGTTCTCCACGTTGCTCTTGGCAGCGCCGAAATGCTTCTTTTTGAACTCTCGCTCCCCCTCTGCTGCGTACATGTTGGAGCACCTCCTGATGTAACTTACCGCCATCTCGTCGTTGCCCTTCGCCCTGTGGGCCTGGGCAAGCCTTTTCAGAGCGTTGGTTGCCTCTATTATGTTGTCTTTCCTTTGTGCAGTTTCGAAGACAATGTTGAACAGGTCTATCGCACGCTCCAAGTGCGGTGCAGCTTCGTCCATCATTTTTCTGTTGATTAAAATCTCAGCTGCAGTCATGAAATGGTTCGCGGCGAGGAGCGGCTGCTTTCTTTCAAACTTTTTGGCCTTGGTAACGTGTTCGTTGGCCATGGCTAACGCCTTGCTCTCTTCTACGCTGCTGCTTGCGTCATTCACACCAGTGGTGCTGAACGTCGCAGAACGTTTTAGCAGGCTGCCTATGGCAGACCTTTCCACTCCTTCTATCCCGACCTTGGTCTCGCTGTACGCAGCCACCGCAGCGTTCCGGCCCTCTTCTGTAGTCGCAGCGTCGATCGCGTTATTGAGTAGCTCAAGCTTGGCATTTGGCTTGAGTCCCTGATCTTCTTCAGTAGCACGCCTGAGCAGACCACCAGCCATATCCTTGAGCCTAGTTATCTCATCGGTGTCTGCAGGGAGCTTGTTGCGTATGCAGCCGAGCATGTTAGAGGCGTCGTTGTAATACTTCCCTGATGTGCCGTTGTCCTTCTCTGCCTGACTTTTCGCCAATGACAGGTACATCGAAGAAGCCCTTCTGAACTTTATGTCGGCTTCATCATCCATTCCGAGCCCACGCATCATATTTGCGCACTCCCTCATGCGCTTTGCGGCCTTCTCCGGGTGGCCTTTCTCTTCGAGCGTCTCGGCCTGCTCTGCAGCTTTCCATGCGCGCTTGCAGTCAGCCGCTGCCACTCGCTCCGCCTTTGACATGTGCGTTCACCCTGCCTTCAATATACCTTATATGTTTAAACGTCTTTCTACATATATGGAAATTTACGGAAAGCGCCGTGGCTCCCGCCAAGCCTCTCCTTCATTCAGAAAGCTTTTAATATCTTGACTGCGTTATAATCGAGTAGGTGCTTGTTATTAAGATAAAAGACCTAAGGGCGCTTCCCAGCAACACGCTGCAGTCAAGGCTAGACGAGCTCGCGCTAGAGCTGGCCATCGAGAAGAGAAAGGTGGCAAGCACAGGCGTCTCGAGCAAGGTAGTCAAGACCAGAGAGCTGAAGAAGACCGTCGCTAGGATAAACACGATCCTCAAGGAGAGGGGTGCGGTACAGGGATGACTGACATTTGCCCCAAGTGCGGACTGCCTAAGGAACTCTGCGTCTGTGATGTGCTCGACAAGGAGGCTGAGAGCAAGATAAAGGTCTACACCAAGAAGGCGAAGTTCAACAAGCTGATGACCATAATAGAGGGCATCACTCCAGGCGAGGTTGACGGCACGACCAAGGACCTGAAGCGCACGCTTGCGTGCGGCGGCACGGCCAAGGACAACGTCATAGAGCTTCAGGGCAACCACAAAAGCAAGGTCAAGAACGTGCTAATAGGCCTTGGCTACAAGGAGAGCAACATTGACGTAGCCTGAACGGCGCGCTAGGCCTCGACGACCTTTTTTCCTGACGCCTGCGGAACTATTCTCAGCTTAGCATCAGCGAAGCCGCGCCCCAGCTCCCTACCCTTGCCGAGCCTGTCCAGGAAGATGGCTAGTGCCGCGACCTCGGAATGCGGCTGGTTGCCTATCGCTATGTTGTAATCCGCGTTGTCGTAATACCATCTGTCGACTTTTTCTGCGCCGACCACGACGAGTAGCTTCCTGATGCTCGGGAGCCTCTCTATGCTCTCTATGTTGATCCCGTACATGGTAAGGTGTGCCACGCGGCCGCCGTAGCGCTTCCATCTTTCGACGTACGCCCTGGCGTCTTTCGTCATGCTAAGCCTGAAGCCTTTCGCTCCCCAGCGCTTCGTGACGTCCTTCACAGTGCGCAGTATGCTTTCGTCGTCGCCCTCCAGGACGAAGCCGTTTGCGCCGAAGGCCCTGGCTACGAG
>DAHWAI010000002.1:0-13195 GCA_027327295.1 Microcaldota archaeon | reverse complement strand
TGCCCAATGAGCAGCAAAAAGCCCTATGTCAGCATAATAATACCGACGCTGAACGAGAGGAGCAACATAACCAGGGTCTTGCACGGCGTGAAGGCCGCGATGGACGGCCATCCGTACGAACTCATAATTGTCGACGGACATTCGACCGATGGCACTGCTGGCATAGCACGGTCGATGGGCGCCCGCGTGCTGTACGAGAGTACAGGCAAGGGTTACGCCCTGAGGAAGGGCTTCACCGCGGCGAATGGCCGTATAATAATATCGATGGACGCTGACATGTCGCACAGGCCTCGGGAGCTGCGGCTCCTTATAGCAGGCATAGAATCTGGGTATGACATATGCATGGGCTCGCGCTTCATGGAGGGCGGCGGCAGCGAGGACATGCCTGCGTTCAGGCGCTTCGGCAACAAGGTCTTCGTGACGCTCGTCAACCTGATATATCATGCACACTACACTGACCTATGCTACGGCTACAGGAGCATGACAGACGACGCCATCCGGAGGCTCCACTTGCAGTCCGACGGCTTCGGGATAGAGACGGAAATAAACATAAAGGCCATGAAGGCAGGCCTCAAGATAATAGAAGTTCCCAGCTACGAGAAGCGCAGGCAGGCAGGCCAGGGCAAGCTGCGTTCCCTCCGCGACGGCTACATAATACTGAAGACCATCCTTGGCAACATCAGCAGGTGAGAGTTCTCACCTGACGCCGGTAATCCTGTAAAGCGTGTATGTGGTGCCTGTGCTGTTGTACGTTGTGTTCACGATTGGGGACAGGTTATAGAGGTCTGCCGTCTGCGTGCATATGTTGTTCGGTGTTCCGCACCAGTACCCGTAATCCAGTACAGAGCAGCCGTAGATCGCATTCAGGCTGCTGTACATCGTCGTGTTCTCGAGGTAGCTCATCTGCGCCGCAGCACGTCCGTTGATGTTGAAGAGCGTGGGGTCGTATGAATACACGATGCAGTTGGTAGGTATCAGCGATATTGAGTTGTAGATAAAGTTCTCGTAAAACCTTGCAGGGCCAGCCTGCTGCAGCGTCGATGGATTGACCCCTATTATCGGCAGGTAATTGAATGACGAGTATGCGATGAGCGCAAGAACCACTGCAACGGCAGCGTATCCTGCTGTCTTGCGCGCCCTCTCCCTACCGCGGTCTGCCGGCGCGATGTCCTCAACAACGCCGATGGCGTATGAGGCTCCTGCCCCTGCAAGGATGCTGAACGGCGCAATGACGCTGAGCATGAAGCGCCAGTCTGTCCCGTACATGACGCTGCCGGCGTAGAACGACGTGTAGAGCACGAAGAACGCGAGGAACCATACCCCAAGGGCAGCAGCCGCGCGCCATCTGCCGTAAATAGCGAGAAGCCCGATCCCGAGCATGGCAAACGCTGTGAATAGCACCGGCTGCGGCTCGAGCGCCTGTCCGTAGGCGTCGAACCAGTAGAGCGAGTTGGCGCAGATGTTGTACCCGAAGTTGGCCAGGCTTATCGTCGAATTGGCGAGCACCTCCGGCCAGGGCTGTGCAAGGCACGTCTTCTGTATATAAGTGCCTGTCATTCCGTAGTTGCCCGTGTGCAGTTCCGTCAGTGCGTAGTTTATCTCAGGGGTTATGAGCAGTACGAAGAGGAGCGCCACCAGCAGCGCCCTGGTGTTGAAAATGTTGTCGTACACCCGGCGTGCGTTCCTCTTTATAGAGTCGAGGATGCCCCTGTCGCTCACGATCAGGTAAATGGCCAGCAGCACCGGCATGTACAGCACAGCATCCACCTTCATGTAAAGGACCAGCGCCGTCGAGAGTAGCGCGAACGAGAGGGTGCGAACGTTGCGCCTCTCAGCGAAGAGCAGCACGGCGAACACAGCCACCATGGAATAGGCGAGTGTTGGCATGTCTGAGCTGGTAGGCCTTGCCCATACTAACACGAGGGGTGACAGTGCCATGAACAGTTCAGAGAGCAGCGCGGCCCTAGGCCTCTTCAGAAGCAGCAGCGCAACCATGAACGTCATGCCAACAGCAATGGCTGCCAGGAAGAACTCCATGCCGTACGCTGCAAAGCGGCCAATCCCGAAGACCGAGAACGCCACTGCAAGGTTGAGCGCCGTACCTACTGGCTCGTGGAGTATCTGGCCGCTGAAGCAGGCTGTCGGCGTTCCGTAGTTGCACATCCAGGCCTGGCCCATATTAATGAGGTTCTGTGCCATTCCCTGGTATATGACATCGTCGAAGAATATCTGCTGAGTGGGCTTTACGACGAGCCCCTCAACCGCGATGAACAGGACGAGTATCGCCGCCGCGGCGTACAGGTGCCTCCTGTTGAGCTTAACGCCGCGCATCGCAGTGCTGATGTCGTGCCTGGAGAGCCAGAGCGCGACGAGCATGCCGACAAGCGAGACGCTGGAACCTATGGTGTACAGGTATTCGAGCGTGCCGTTCGCCAGCGTCATGAACCTCAGACCCCCTTCCTGTTAGTCACTGTTATGCCGTTTATAAACATATATTTCGTGTTGGTGCTCTTCATAACCTTGAGAGCGTCGGCAGGGTCCATTACTATAGGGTAGCCGTGCAGGTTGAAGCTGGTGTTGAGTACCACCCCTATGCCAATGCGCCTCTTCACCTCCTGCAATAACCCAGCGTAAAGCGGGTTCTCACCGCCGACAATCTGCGGCCTTGCGGAATGGTCTACGTTGACCACAGACACCGTCGCACCGTGCATCTCCGGCCTGACCATATATGCCATGGTCATGAAGCGGTCAGCCCCCTTGCCGTCGTACTCAAGTACCTTCGCCGCGTCGGTTTCGAGCATTGAGGGTGCGAAGGGCTGGAACCACTCCCGCTTCTTCACATACATGTTGAGTTTGTCCTTCACAGACACGGAGCCTGCCGGAGCAATTATGCTCCTATTGCCCAGGGCCCTCGGTCCATACTCCATGCGGCCCTGCGACCAGAAGATGTAGTTGCCCTGCTCGAGGAGCTCTGCCGCATGCTTCGCCTGCTCGCTTGGTTCTTCGTGTTCGTGGGTGAACTGCCTGTCGGCCCTGACAATGTTCTCGGTCTCCTCATCCGTGTACCCGTTGCCAAGGTATGCGTTGAACCTGAAATGGCTTGCGCCGGTGAGCTCGTGGCTCGCCTGCAGGGCGCTCCCCATGGCTATGCCGCCGTCGCCCATGTGCGGGAAGATATACCAGTGCTTCACGTTCTCGAGCCTGCGCACCTTCATGTTCGCCTTGACGTTGGCGAAGACACCGCCCGCGAAGGCCACATCACCTATGCCGAACCTGTCGACCGCGTTGCTGACAAGCTTGACTAGCATGCTCTCGACGAGCTGCTGCGCCATGTACGAGAACTGCTCGCGCGGCATCTGCCATGCCATGCTGCGCAGCAGCGAGTACTGCTTCCTAGCGCCGTATCTGGCGTTCAATATTGTGCCCTCTAGCCTGAAGAAGTCCTTCATGCGGTTGCTCTCGTAGTCGAATGGGTAAGAGTAATCAGCCATCGCCATGACCTTTCCCTCGTCTTCCAGCTCGCGCATGCCGACGATGTGCGTCACCTGCTCAAAGAATATACCAAGGGAATCGCGTGCCCTGATTGCCATGCGGCGCTCCAGCCTGCCGTTCTCGAGCGTGCTTACGCTGCCAGAGAGACCGTCGCCGAGGCCGTCGAGCGTTATCACGAGCCTACTTCCCTGACTTTCCTCGCCCGTGAACGCAGCTGTCGCCGCATGCGCTAGGTGATGCTCCACCACGTGCAGCTTGAAGTCCCTGAAGCCCAAGTGCCTGAGGTTCCTTGCAATCCACGAGCTGCTTACGGCGTTGCACCCCGGCAATATGCCTATGCCTGTGAGTGTGTACTTCATGCCGAGCCAGAAATCTTCATACCTGGGCCTGGGTACCTTCCTGCGCCTCAGCAGGTAATAGCGCTCCCGCATAGAGGGCACCACACGCTCCATGGTCTTGGCGAGCTCCGTGGTGCTGAAAGCGACGTGCTTTATGTCCGCGGGCTTGAGGCCCGCGTACTCCACCGCAGCCATCACAGAATTTGAGGGGAATCCAATCTCCAGTTTCCGTTTCGTGAAGCGCTCCTCATTCGCCGCGTATACTACTCTGTCATCATCAATGAGCGCGGCTCCCGCGTCGTGTCCGTCCCAAACCCCTAGCACGTACATACCTATGGCGCACCCGCAAAAAACAGCGCCTGCGCAGGTGCGCAGGAACGTCTGCTACCAATAAATAAGAATTCAGCTTTAAAAGGGTTGTGCAACCTTGGCCTGTCGCAACGGCGATGCGCTTCGACTGGCAGTGCAGAAAGCTATTTAAAGGGAGCACAACATAAACCTTTAAGGCGATACATCCACGTGATACAATGTATACTTCAATGAAGACTGGCAAACTGCTGATGACGGCGGCAAGGTTGCTGTTCGTGCTGAGCGTATTCGGTTCGTTCGTGGTTTCTGCGATTGAGGCGGGCAACACCGTCGTGATAAATCCGAACTCCATAACGCAGCCGTTGTGCCAGATTTACACAGCTGTCCACGAAGGCGTGTTCATACTGGGCCTTGTACTCATGATAATAGGCGCAGTCATGTACGCGCTCGCGCACGTCATGCCTGGGCAGACTAAGGGCTCGTTGCAAGGATATGGTATGGGACTGATACTCGGCGGCATAGTAGGCGTCATAATAGCAGAACTCGCCCAGCCGATACTGAACACCATAATAGGTGGCAGCTTCAACTCCGGCAACGTGCTGAGCAACTGCTGACTCCTGTCAGGGCTCAGCCGCTTCTTTCTCCCAACGGCAGCGAAGCCGAGCCATAGTATGCCTTTTATTTCTTTTCTGAGTATGTAGCGTGGGCGATTCATTGACTAACGTGCTCAAGTATACGGTTGACACTTACGCCAAGCACATAAAGCTAATACTCTTCTTCTCGCTCTCGTTCGTAATCGCGTTCCTTATACCAGTCTTTGCGTCGTTCCCGACCTACAACGACCTAGGTGCGATATTCCTGCGCACCGCTAGCATCTATCTCAATCTGAATGTCCTGGGCGTCGCGGTCATGGTGGTCGGAGTTCTCTTCTCGCTAATCTTCCTGAGCTTCGCCATAGTCGCAATAAACATCATAGTCAAGCACAGCCGCATACAGGTGCGCATAACTAAGGAGGTGCTTTCCGGGCTCGAGGCATACACTGGCAAGGTCTTCATAGTGCTGCTGCTATTCACATTCGTGCTTGTGGCGGTGAACGCGCTGACCTACGGCACGCGCATCTCCGGCATAATAACAGCTGTCTGCGGGCTGGTGCTCACCCCATTCATCATATACGCGCCCGCTTCTATAGTCATAGATGACAGGAAGATAACAAGGGCCATGGGTGCGAGCCTGCGCTTCTTCTTCAAGCGCTTCGATTACTTCCTGCTTTGGGTTGCCATGGCTATAATACTGCTCACTCTGGTAGATTTCGTATTCGTGGCCACCGGGGGCACGCCGGTTTCACGTTACGCGGTGCTGGTCATAGACTCGCTCTTGGTGCTTCCGTTCCTCGTGCTGCTCCAGAGCGAGATGTACATGAAACGCTTCGCCATGCTGAAGCGCTAATCTGCTCCTATATGTGCCCTGTGAAATGCTTATAAATCCGCACATGCAATTGGTATAATATGGCGAAAGCCTTCGTCGCATTGGCGTTCCTGGGTCTGCTGCTGCTTGCAATCCCTATGGCAGGTGCGCAACAGCTGACCGTGCCCGTATGCCCCGCTTTCGCATCGACCCTGCCTGCCGCGAGCGTCACGGCCACGCCTACAACTGGTTCCGGTCTTTCATCAGGGACATACTACATAGCCTACACTGTCGGCATCCAATCCGCTACGGCGACCGGCACAGTGGCGAAGGCAGTGCTCGAGCCTAATGGCCAGTCCAGCGGCTCCAACTTCATACTGACTGCAGTAGCGCCAGTATCTTCCGGTTCCCAGGTCAACTTCTACATGGGCACTTCCCAGTCATCGCTCTACCTGGTGACGTCAGGTCAGAGCGGCAACAGCATCACGGTAAGCTCCCTGCCCAGCGCCAGTAACGGGTCGCTGCCGGAGCAGTCCGTAACGTCGTGCATAGCGCTCGCCATGCCCCTTGCTTCAATAGGTATACTGCTTTCTATGATGCTCGTCGGAGTGTCATACATGATAGGCGAGATATTCCAGATCAGCGGCTTCAAGAACTGGTACAAGGGGGAGCTATGGGAGACAGCAAAAAGCATTATGATAATTGCCGTCGTATTCACAGCGCTGCTCTTTAGCAGCGACATAGCCTATGCGCTCACGGGCGGCACGCCAGCCACAACCGGATCGCAGAGCCTCCAGACATCTGCCAACCTTGCAAGCCTCTACTCAACGGCCGACGGCTACGTCTCTGCGCAACTGTCCAACGCTGCCAACGCGTTCACCACGCTTTTCAGCCTGGCCGACGGCCTCGGTCTCCTGAACAGCTTAACATTTACCTCTTGGATACCAATAATACCTATCCCGTTCGTCGGCACGCTGCAGACCGGCTCGTCCGTTAATATCTTCCAGTCTAATTTCATAGAGTCCAACACGCACTCGCCTGCATCCTCGCTGATAAAGGACGTACTCACGATAATAATCCTCCCGGTGATCATAATCCTCCAGGTGTTGAGCGATATGCTCACAGGCATAATGCTGCTGGGGCTCACGGTGCTGCTGCCTATAGGGATAGTGCTGCGCGCCATACCTTTCCTCAGAGGCTTGGGAGGCACGCTGATAGCAATGGGCATCGCCGTCTCGCTCATCTTCCCAGCCCTCCTGGTAGGATTCAACATTCCAGTGTCTAGCTACCTGCAAACCCAGAGCCTGAATGAATTCTCCTTCTCGTGCAACACCGGCAACGGGTTCCTGAATCTTCTGATATGCACGCCGATGACCACAGCGGAGAACGTCGCCAACCAGGCATTCATCGGCACCAGAGCGTTCGGCTGGGGCCTGTCGACGCTTTTCAGTCCGACGCCCAACATCTACGGTGTAATGAACGTGATTTCGGTCTACACGTTCCCGACAATACTCCAGTTGCTGTTATTTATAATCGACCTGATAATAACGTTTGCGCTTGGCGACGCAATAGCGAGGTCCCTCGGTGGCAACCTCAGGCTGGGTATAGGTAAGTTCAAGGTTGCATGAGTTGATGTGATGGCTGCGCCAGTGATAGCGAGCACGTGCGCATACGGCGGAGGGAACGCCAGCTACGTGACAAGTTTCCTCGGCGTGAACTACCTAATCATAGCTGTGGGCTTCGCGGTGCTGGCCATGGTCTACATGGCCTCGAAGCTGCTGCCAGGCGAGAAATGGAGGGGCCTGTCGATGGCCACTATAAAGTCTGAGATGACGCAGCTGGTCATCAGCGTCCTAATAATAGCCATACTGTTCGCCTCTGCCAACATCGCGTGCAACATAAGCACCACAATGAGCCGCAACCTTATTCCTACTGTGGGTTTGCCTTCCAACCTGTCGCCGTTCGGATTCGCGGACTACTACATCGGCAACCTGGCGCTTAATACGGGCCTGGGGCTCCTCTCTAACATATACACGCTCTCCATCACATACTCGATCGACGCGAGGCTATTCACAATCCTCAGTACCTACATGAGCAATGAGCTAAGCCTCATTCCGAACGGACCTTTGACCATCAACATAGAGTCTGGATACGACGCCGGAATGATATACGGCACCACCGCCGACACGTACATCGCGATCCTCGCGCCGTTAGTCATCCTAACCATAGGCATGTTGTTCATCCAGTACATAGCGCTCCCAATGATACAGTACCTGGCGTTTGTCGTGGTGCTGCCTGTCGCCATAATATTGCGCAGCCTGTCGTTCACAGGTGCGAACCTGCGCAACACGGCCAACGCCGTGCTCGCCATAGCCATAGCTGCGTATCTGATATACCCGCTCACCATATCATTCGACAGCTTTGCCGTGAGCTGGATATTCAGTACCTCCAACCCCGAGTACGGGTGCACAAACTGCCTTAGCAGCGCATACCAACTGCAGGCGCTGCCCTCATCTTTCTTCTCCGGCTCCAACAGCATCACGGTGGCGTCATACCAGCTGCCGACTAACTTGGCCGGCAGCCTGGTGCAGAGCACGTTGTTTTCGAACCTCGGCAGTGTTTACCCTCCTGTTATGATAGCCCAGTCTGAGCAGCTGATATCCGAGATCGGCCAGTTCATGTTCATAGCGGTGGTGCTCTTTGCAGTCAACATAGCGATAACTGCAGGCTTCGCGATGGGCCTGACGAGGGCCCTGAACTCAGGTGTCGAGGGTGCAACTACCTTCTGGAGCAGTCTATAAGTGGTATGATGATTCCAATTGCACATATTGCGTTGCCGGTCCTGGCAGTAACATCATTTACCAGCACCGAGACCACGGTGGCGCCGATTGCCACGCTTGCATTGCTGCTCGATGCCGCCATAGTGGGCATATGGTACATGCTCGGCGTGATGCTGAACAACTCGACAGTCAAGGCCGCGGCACGCAGCGAGGTCTTCCAACTCGTGGGCACGATAGTGCTCATCGCTGTCATTGTGGGCTCGCTCGGGGTGTTCGGGAAGCTCTTCTACTCGATAGGGAACGGCACTGCGCTGCTGGGCTCCAGCTCAATATCCTCGCTGTGCAGCGGCCTGGAAAGCAACTCGCCGGTCGCGCTGCTCAATCCGAACGTAAATCTCTTCGCAGGCTCCCCGGTCTCTTTCCTCAGCTCGTTCGGATCGTTTCCTGGGTTATGCAGCATGGTGGACATGCAGTCAAGCCCGACACTCACGCAGCAGATCGACTATCCGCTTGCTGCCTCAGGGGTGGTGATCGCGAATCTAACGAACCAGACCGCGACGCAGCTGGACCAGACATTCGTCGTCGACGCGTGGTTGGGCTTCCTGGCGCATGCAAAACCGACGTTGACATTCTGCTTCTTCATCAGCTTTCCCTCTCCTATTTCGGCTCCATGTATCATACCCAATCCTGTCATCGCCCCGATGCTGGAGATCCGCACCTCTGACGTGCCGTACGCCGGCTTAGAGATGATATATAAGTCGTTATCCGGCCTTGGGATGATTCTGACCACTGCGTACGAGGCATTCGTGGCGCAGCTTACCGCGACTGCTATCTTTACCTTCATCTGGCCCTACCTGCTCTTCGCCGGCATAGCGTTCAGGTCAACGTTCTTCACCCGCCGCATCGGTGGGCTCCTGATAGCTATAGCCGTCGGCGGAGTGCTCTTCTACCCTGCACTCTTCTCCTTGGAATACCTAGCACTGGGTCACGGCCTCGGCAGCCTTACCGGCTTCGCTCCCCAATCATACACCTACTCGACCAACTCTGTGCCAAGCGCGTACGGCTACAACACTATATTCACGAGCAACGTCCTATTCATACCTGCGACCAGCAATGGCGATGTGCCGTACATAACGAACTACTATGTCCTGCCGTCGTTGCAGCCTATAGCGGAGTATCACGGCTGTTGGCCTGGCGTCGGGCAGTACGGCACAGGAACGGGCAACCTGTTTGTTGCCGAGCTAGAGGTGATGGCGTACCTAGACCTCGGCGGTTCGCTGATACAGGATCTCAGCACTATAACATCGTCATACGTGCCAAACCTGCTGAACGGCATAGAGCAGTGCAATGAGAGCAACGCCAAGGCGACGCTCTTCGGCTTCATGAAGGTGTACGGCATAGACGGAGTGACGGCCTACTTCCTCCCGATAATCAACCTCATGGTTGTTTTGGCTGGTATAATAGGTCTGTCGGGCCTGATGGGCGGCGACACGCAGCTTGCTGGCCTCGCTAAGTTCGTGTGATCAAATGGCACCCAAATCGCATGCAAGTATCGCAGCCGTGATGGCACTCCTGCTTGCACTGGTGCTCATGCCACAATCCGCACACGCCTCTGCCATCAGTTCATACTGCTCTGTGGCGATACCGTCCGGCACGTCCGGAGTCCTGGCTCACCCCACATCACTCGACAGCCTGATACTGATAGCCTCACTGGTGATGCTCCTTATGGCTACTGTATCAGGCTTCATATTCGCGATAGGCTACACCTTGAAAATAGACAAGCTGGTGCGCTTTAGCAAGGCCGAGATTGGAGAGATACTGGTGACAGCCGTGATAGCCTTTGTCTTCCTTGGCACGTTTTCCGTAACGAACAGCGTCTCCGGCCCTTCAGGTCTCTTCTACGCATCAGGCGGTGCGCTGAACTCCGGCATCTTCTCCAACGACTGCGCCCAGCTGGCAGGTACCTCGTTAAGCCTGATACAGCCTCTGATAGGTGTGGGCATCCAGGATGACATGTACTCCATGCTGTCGTCCGTGACCGTCAGTATAAAGCCGAACGATTGGGGCCTGAGTTTCAAACCGTTCACGGGCTTCTACTCCGTCATAGCAGTGATTGACACGTTCATGTCTGTAGCAGGCGGCCTTATAGGCATAAGTTTTGCTATTACCTTCTTCCTGGCCCTCATCTATGCAGTTTTTCCTCTCTTCCTGTACTTGGGCATAGTGCTGCGCACGCTCCCATGGACCCGTGCCGCGGGCGGTTCATTTCTTGGCCTATTCATGGGCTTCTACATAATGTTCCCGCTGCTGATGCACTATGCGCTCGCGGTGAACACCGTCTCCGTACTGACTATCTCGCAGAACGGCGGCCTCACTGGCATTGTCTCGTCCCTTCTAGGTGGAATCAACAACCCATTCACCGCCTTGAGTAACATAATCAGTATCACCAGCACAAGTATCTATCCTTCCGCCCTGGTCGGGTCTCTGGTACAGAGTATAATAGGTCCAGCCCTGTACGTCGTATTCGCGCTGGTAATCTCGCTAATAATATCGTTCGACTTCACTGAGACAGTGGGCGACTTCTTGGGTGCGCCCAGCCTCTCGTCAAAGACAGCCCTTAAGGGTGTCATATGAACACCATCAATCCAAGCGTGGGAATGCGCAAGGCCGCGTCGGCCTTGATACTCGCAGCGATGGCGCTGCTCATCACAGCGGCGCTTTACTCGCCGTTCCAAGGCACATTTAATGTAAATCCTGCGCTCCCTGTCACGGTCCTTTCCCCGCTCCCTGCATCTTACTCTGCACTCCCTATAAGCGTTCAGCAAGCACCTCTGAAGGACCAGATATTTCCAGGGCAATGCTTCTCTCAATGCAGTCGCGGATCATGCTCGTCTGGCTACACCTGCAAATTGGTCGCGTGCTACCAAGGCAGCAATATTTACGTGGACCGATGCATCCCGACCTCTCCGCTGTCCTCTTCAACTTACTACACATCCAGTAGCTCGAGCTCCACAAGTTCCTCAAGCTCCACGCTGAGCAGTACCTCGAGCACCTCGAGCATTACGATACCGCAGCCGCCGGTGCTGAGAATCTATCCCAACCCTGCAACATCCGGCGACCAGGTTGCGATACAGGCCACAGCGTCGTACCAAGGTGACAAAATAGAGCTGGTGATACAGCCGCCCCCAGATTCCGGCATACCTAGCTGCACCATAGGTCCGTCCACCAATACCTTAAGCTGGTCATTCGACGTCACCTTGGCGACGCCCTCAGGTGGCTATCTAATAACGGCCAACGACATCACATCGAACACTCGCACGTCGAATACGCTGGTGATCCAGGGCCCCCAACAAGCTCCACCCAACTACCCGTTTCTGTCGCTGAGCTCCAATTCAGTCCAGCAGGGTACGCCCGTCTACATCATTGCAACGGGCAACCCAAGTTCTGATGGCGTAGAAGTGTACATCTCAGGTCCGGGATACTCACTCGCAATGCCTGGCACGTTGGTAGCGGAGACAACTTCGACCAGCCCTATCGCGGCGTACACGTTCAACGGCATCAACGCGGCCGGCACGTACACGATAACCGCGCTTGACTCAGCGACGAACCTGCAGGTGTCTTCCACACTATCAGTTCTTGCGCCTGTGACGCCGCCAGTGCAGTTGCCCAAGTCCGGGCTCTTCTTCAACGCTGAAACGTGGTACGGCGTGGCCATAATCGCTGTGCTGCTCGTAATAATGGTAGCGGCGATGGTGTACGCCCTCGCTGGCGTCATATCAAGCTCATCAGCGCGCACCTGGGCGCGCATACAGATATACGAGGCGCTGCTATCGCTGATGCTGCTCATCGCATTCATAACTTTCTCATACCTATTCTTCCTGAACCCTCAGCAGGCATACAGTTCTATTGGCCTGCTGCCAGCGGCCTGTCATGCAAATAACATAAACACGCTGTTCAATCTTTCTGCGTGTGACCTCGGCACATTTACTTCCAGCGCGTACACGTACTTCGCATCCACTATATATCTAGGCTTCATAGTGAGCACGAGCCCCGGCATGTCAGTGAAGCTGGAGGCGCCCACCCAGCCCCAGACCTACATCAAGGCCGCGCTGACCGATATAATACCCGGGGGCGCCGCCGGCATTGTCGGAATGGTGATGAATGTGCTGCTCATCGCGCTCGTACTCAACCAGGTGCAGCTCTTGCTGCTCTCAGGATCGCTCCTATTTCTATCCCTGCTCGTCACCCTGGGCATAATAGTGAGGACCTTCGGCTTCACGCGCACGTTCGGAGGTGCGATGATAGCCCTCGGTCTAGGCCTCGGGTTCGTGTATCCTCTGCTGGTCAGCATAACATACGGGTTCATAGGTACTGCATCTCCGCAGGTCAACATCTTTACGCTCCCGACGCTTGTGGGTGCCGGCATAAACCTCATATTCGGCTTCGTGCTCGGCCAGGGGGTAAGTGGTGTGCTGTTCCAGGCGCAGCAGCTGCAATACCTGCTGGGCCTGGGTTACGTTGCCGTTGGTCTCACGTTCGTGCCGTTCCTGAACTTCATCATACTCGATGCATTTATAGTTGACTTTTCAAAAGCAGTAGGGGAAAGGGTAGACTTCATGTCCCTGATGTCGGGCCTGGTGTAGGTGTCATCATGAGAGCAATAAAGCATACAAGATACGGCGTTGCGCTCTCGGCGGCGATGCTAGCTGTGCTTTTGGTAGTTGCGTCGGCGCATACAGCCACCGCGGCGCAGATTCAGCAGCCTGTCTTGCAGAATGCGACGGCTGGTGTATCTGCTCACGTTGTGCAGTCGATGAAACCAGTCGCAGGCATCACGTACTGCGGCCGGTACGATCCCGCACTCCATTGCGA
>DAHWAI010000024.1:0-4386 GCA_027327295.1 Microcaldota archaeon | reverse complement strand
GAAAGAGAAGGGATAAATGCGTTGCCTGAAGATACAGATGCATCGGAGCGGTGCCGGGGTCGCCTAGAGGTAGGGCGGCAGCCTGCTAAGCTGTTTGGCCTTTTGGCCTACGTGGGTTCGATTCCCACCCCCGGCGCTCCGACTATCCCTCCAAAGAAACCCAGCAACGCTTCCTCGGGAAACGGTCTTCTGCCGCACGCGCATCCCGCTTCATGCATACACGGCGCTTCGTGCTCCATGGATGTTATTCTTGTAATTGCAGTAAAGCGATGCTGCTCCCATGCTTAAAAGCGTTTGCGCGCCATCTCTCTCAAGATGTTCATGGGAGCCAAAGAAGAGCAGTTGGAAATGGAAGGCGGGAAGCGCGTTTGCCCAGACTGTGGTCGTGAGACAGTCATGGTCGACGGTCAGGAAGCGTGCGTCTGCGGAGCCGACGAATCAATGGGATGCGGCTGCGGAGGATCATGCGGCTGCGGAGGCCATCACTGATTCTTTTCCTGTGCCTCCGGCTGAGAGCCTACAGCAGCATTGACCAGCGAATCCTTGCAGCTGCATGACCGCTGCTCTGGTAGCGACCTAATGATCTCTGAGAGCATATTCTTCATCTTCTCTATGCTGGAGCCGAGCCTCGTGCTCACCACATTGAATGTGACGGGCGCTATTTCCCTATTGCCGTCGATTCCTGCGTCGTAATTAGTGACGGTGGCCACGCCCAGGAAGCACATGCCGCACTCCTTTGCCAGCACTATTTCAGGGTACTGCGTCATGTTTACTATGTCGCCGCCTATGCTCCTGAAGAACTTCGATTCTGCTCTTGTCGAGAACCTCGGCCCGTTGACCACTATAACCGTGCCGTTGGGGTGGTACTTGACGTTCGAAACATCTCCAGCCATGATGGCCACCTGCCGCATCTCGCTGCAGTAGGGATCCGCAGCGCTGATGTGCGCTACCGTCTCCTCGTCGAAGAACGTCTCGTCGCGGCCGTGGCTGAAGTTGATGAACTGGTTCGGGAAGACGAAGTCGCCTGGCATGAAATCCATGCGGAGAGAGCCGACCGCTGACGTGGATATCAGGCGCGTCACACCCAGCTTTTTCATTGCATCTATATTGGCCCTGTATGGCACCCTATGGGGCGGCAGGTGATGCTTGCTCCCATGCCTCGGCATGAAAGCCACTTTCCTGCCTTCAAGCTCGCCTATTGTTATGCTGTCGCTGGTCTTGCCGTATTTCGTTTCGACGTCGATAGTCTCGCCGCCTTTCAGCAGCGAGTAGAGGCCAGAGCCCCCAAAGATGCCTATCTCGGCCTTTTGCTCAGTCATCAGTGCACAACCTCAGTACCAGCCGCGTGCCTTCATCGCGGCTGCTATCCTGCCCACTGCTATTATGTAAGCAGCATTTCTAGGCGTTATCCTCTTTCCTTTTTCCTCATATTCCTTCTTTACTGCCATCGTGTCGAGGAAGGACTTGGTTATTATGGTATCAAGCCGCTGGTAGACCTCGTCTGCCGTCCAGTAGTATCCGCCGATGTTCTGCACCCACTCGAAGTACGAGCCTATTACTCCACCGGAGTTGACCAGGAAGTCCGGAAGGTCAAGCACGTTCTTCTCATGCAGTATCTTGTCGGCCTCCGGAGTTACCGGCCCGTTGGCCAGCTCGAGCACGAGCTTTGCCTTCACCTTGTCCGCGTTGCTGCCAGTTATCTGGTTCTCTATGGCCGCAGGTATCAATATGTCGACGTCGCTCTCGAGCAACTGCTCATTTGTCATTGCTGTGCCTCCCTCGTAATTCTTGACGCTTCCTGTTTCTTTCTTCGCTTTCTCGAGCTTCGCTAGGTCAAGGCCGTTGGCATCATAAACTGCACCGACCGAGTCGCTTATGGCGACGACGTTCGAACCGAACAGCTTCTTGGAGAGCGTGTACGCAAACATTCCCGCGTTGCCGAAGCCCTGCACCGCGACCTTCGCGGTCTTCAGGTCTATGCCGAGGCCCTTCGCGGCCTCGCGCATGACATACATGCCGCCCATGGCCGTTGAGTCGCTTCTTCCTTCCGAGCCCCAGATCTCCAAAGGTTTGCCTGTTATCGTGCCGAAAGCATCATGCCGCACTATATTGCTGTACTCGTCCATCATCCACGCCATTATCTGCGGTGTAGTGTAAACGTCCGGCGCAGGTATGTCTACCTGAGGCCCTATGTACTTGCCTATGGCGCGTATGTAGCCGCGCGAGAGCCTCTCGAGCTCGTTCATACTCATGCCCTTCGTATCGCAGATGATGCCGCCCTTAGCCCCTCCATAAGGTATGTTGGCGAGGCTGGTCTTCCACGTCATCCACGCAGCGAGCGCCTTGACCGTGTCTATGTTTTCCTGCGGATGGAACCTTATACCTCCCTTCGTCGGACCCCTGGCGTCGTTGTACTGGACGCGGAAGCCCGTGAACACCTTGGTTTCTCCGCTGTCCATCCTCACCGGGATGTTCACTGCTAGAGTGCGCATCGGTTCGCGCAGTATCGCGTGCGCCTGCTTGTCAAGTGCCATTACCTCAGCAGCTTCGTCTAGCTGCTGCTGCGCTATCCTGAACGGGTCCAACTCTTCAGCCATAAAATCATACCTAATTCTATGGCTAGAAATAAATAAGTGTAACAATGCAACTCTATCTTTGGCCGTGCCTGGCGTAGAAGGCAAGGTAGCTGCTCATAACTATATCAGAGGCCGATGGCTTCACCATCTTTATTACCCTGAGCACGGCGTCAGTGTCTATCTTCTCATCGGCGCCGCTCTTCATCGCGCGCTCCAATACTGCGGTCTTCGCCTCCCTGCACACGTTGGATATGTCGGCGCCGGTGAAGCCCTTGGTTTCGCTGCCGAGCTTCGTGAAGTCAAGTCCTTTCTCCGTGGGCGCGCGAAGCAGGTACTCCCTGAAGAGCTGGGCCCTCTGCGCAGAGTCTGGAGGTTTCACGAAGACAAGCTTGTCGAACCTACCTGGCCTCAGTATGGCAGGGTCTAGGCTGTCAGGACTGTTAGTCGATGCCACCACTACTACGCCCGCGTTCTTTCTTATGCCATCCATCTCCTGCAGGAACTCGGTTATTATCTGCGAAGTGTACTCGCTCGCGGTGCTCCTGCTGGTTATGAGCCCGTCTATCTCGTCGATGAAGATGACCGCGGGCTTGTTCTCCATCGCCCTGTAGAACGTCTCCTTTATCGTGGCAGTGGCGCGGTCGAGTCCCGCCTGCTGTATCATCGGGCCGTTTATCTCAAGCATGGTGACGCCCCTGAGTTCCTGCGTGACCGCCTTCATGAGCATCGTCTTTCCTGTGCCAGGGGGCCCGAACAGCAGTATACCGTTGATATTCTTTATATCATACTTCGCTATGAGGTCAGGGTGCATCAGCGGTATCTGAATGGCCTCCACTATGGCCTTCTTCGCATCGTCAAGACCTACTACGTCGTCGAACGACACCTTCTCCATACTCTCGTCGCCCTTCTGCGCGATGCCGTGCGAGCGCTCGAAATCGAGCTTGAACTTGTTATACTCCTCCACCTGGGCCAGGCTAGTCGAGGCCTTGGTGGTGTGCACGACGTTCATTATGTCCTCCATAGTTATTCCTATTATCTTGTGCTCTACTGCTGCTTCTTGCGCCACCATCTGAGCAACGGAGTCGCACACTCCCTTTACGTCCGCCCCGGAGAACCTCTGCGTGGCCTCGGCCAGCTTGTCGAGGTCGACGTCCTTGGCGAGCGGCAGCTTCGACAGGTATATTTCGAATATCTTCTTGCGGCCGCCTGCATCGGGCAGGTACATGTATATGACCCTGTCCATGCGCCCTGGTCTCAGCGCCGCCGCGTCAAGCGCGTTGGGTATGTTAGTGGCCCCCACTATCAGCACGCGGTTGAGCTTCTCGAACCCGTCCATCTCCTGCAGGAACTGGGAGAGCAGGTGCCTGTGTATGTCGTCGGTTTCCGCCAGTCTGCTCGAGGCTATGTTATCTATCTCGTCGAAGAACAGCACGCACGGCGTGTGTTTCTTTGCCACGGCGAATATCTCATTGAGCTTCCTCTCGGATTCTCCAGGGTATGCTGAGACGAGATTGGCGGACTTGACATAGTAGAAGGCCGCGTGCAGCTCGTTGGCGAGGGCGCGCATCATCATTGTCTTGCCGGTTCCTGGAGGCCCGAAGAATATTATCCCTTTGACTGGGTTGACGTTGTACGCCCTCGATACTCCCCTCTGCTCTATCGGCCCTATTACCGCCTCGCGGAGCTCCTTCTTCACTGGTTCGTAGTCACCTATGTCATCGAAAGTGTCAGTCACATTGCCCTGCTCAAGGTCCTCGAAAGCCTCGCCGAACTTCATGCGGACGTCCTGCTTCTTCACGTCAAGCGCCTT
>DAHWAI010000014.1:0-6105 GCA_027327295.1 Microcaldota archaeon | reverse complement strand
CGAGACCGATCCTAAAGAGCAGGCTCCTGGCGAGGCTGGCTTCGATCATGCAATAAACAAAGGGACGATCCAGAAGCGCGTCGACGCTGCCAAGGGCACCGAGATGAATAGCAGCCCTACTATGGGCGACATACTGAAGGACTTAGCAGGCGACAACACTAAAGCCAAGGGTCTGCTGGTGCAGCTGCTGAATCACAACGCGAAGTCCGAGTCTGTGCAGAAGTTCGTCGGACTGCTCATTGAAAAACGAATCACGGGAGACGCGATACTGGAGCTGCACAGCAAGTACGCCGGCACCGGTACTGACATAGAGAAGATTGACCGGATGACAGCGGCGCTCGAGCTTCAGGACTAATTCTTTTCGCTTCTGTGGTCGCTCCTTTCGCTTCTGTGGTCACGGCCGTGGCCATAGCTGCCGCGGTTGCTGCGTCCGCGGTCGTCGCGCCTTGGTCCTCCATGTCCTGGTCCTCCATGGCTCGATCCTCCGTGACCCGGTCCGCCGCGGCGCTGGCCGTAATGGCCGCGCTCGCCGCCCCTGAAGCCTCCACGCCTGTCGTCCCTGCGGCCGGAGCTGCTGTGCTCGCTGAAGACGCGTATGTGCTCGTAGTTCTTTGTCTCCAGATACACTTTCTCGAACTTTATGTTCGCCTCGTGCTCTATGGCATCGACAGCGCCTATCTGGTCCCTAGACACTATCGTGAATGCACGTCCGTCCTTGCCCATCCTTGCCGACCTTCCCACCCTGTGCACGTACACGTAGGGGCTGTCGGGCACGTCAAAGTTTATGACGTCAGTTACGTCCTTTATGTCAAGGCCGCGTGAAGCCACGTTCGTGGCTATCAGGAAACGCGCTCCCTCCTTGAACCTGTGAAGGCCGCGCTCGCGCATGGCCTGCGTCTGGCCACCATGCATCAGTATGACATCGATGTTCTGCTTGCGCAGGAAGTCGTGGACGAGGTCCGCGCCCCTCTGCGTCTGCAGGAATATTATGCCTTTCTTGGGCTTGTACTCCTCTATGTACGCCAGCAGCATGTGGAACTTCATCGCTCCGTGCGCCACGCTGTACAGGTGCTTTATGGTGTTGACCGTTATGTCCTCTTCCTCTCCGACCGATATGTACTGCGGGTCATGCATCTGGCGCTTCGATATTTCGATGACGCGCCTCGGCATCGTCGCGCTGCAGAGCATCGTCTGCTTGGTCTCAGGGGTGCGCGCGAGTATGTACTCGACGTCGTCTATGAAGCCCATGTCGAGCATTATGTCAGCCTCGTCCAGCACCATGTAGCGGACATTGTCGAAGTTGAGTACGCCGCGGTCCATCAGGTCTATCACCCTGCCCGGCGTTCCGACTATTATGTCGGCGCCGCGGTCGAGCCTGTCCATCTGCACGTTTATCGACGCGCCACCATACACTGTCACGACGTTCATTGAACGGCCCGTCAGCTTCTCGGCCTGCTCGGCCGTCTGGAGCGCAAGCTCCCTTGTGGGGGCCAGCACCAGCACGTGGGCCTGGCCCTTCCGCAGGCTCTGCAGCTTCTCCACTATAGGGACGAGGAAGGCCAGCGTCTTGCCTGTGCCTGTCTTCGCGCGGGCTATGACGTCCTTGCCTTTGAGCATAGGAGGTATCGCCTCCCTCTGAATATCTGTGGGTTCTGTTATGTTGAGCCTTCTCAGGGCTTCTACTATCTCTGGCTTTACGCCAAGTTCTCCGAAATCCAATTTAACACCAAAACGCAAGAATTAGGCTGTGACTCTTATCTTGCTGGTCTGCATTAATAGGCGCACGTCAGATATATAATCCTTGCCCTGCTGCCGGTTACGGTCGCTTGCCCCTGTTGTGCTCCTTTCCATATGCTGCCTTCGCAGCATCGAATACGAGCTCAGAGTAGGCTGCAATGCCCTTAGCCCCGAAGCCGTGGAAATCGCCCTTGGGCGTGAAGCCCGATGCCTGGGGGTGGCCGTTGCCTCCGAGTGCACTTGCCAGGGCCGACGAGTCTATGCCTGCGCCGCTCCTTACGTGCGCCGCGCCGTCCTTCATAGTCACGAATACGCATATGTCAGCTCCGGTCCTCTCCCTTATGATGTCGCAGGCCATGTTGCTCTGCAGGTTGTGCGCAAAGGCGATGCCTACCACGTGTCCAGGGACGCGCTCTGAGCGCATCGTGGCGTTGAGGCTCTCGAGGTTCTCCGCCTCCGACTTCTTGTAGAGCGAATCCAGCCTCTCGATGGCAGGCCCGCCGATCCTGCCTGCCGCGAGCTCCCTGACGAGCTCCGCGCGCATCGAGTCGCTCTCACTGTCACCGCTGTCGAGGAACGCTATTATGCGCGAAAGGCGCATAAGCGTAAGGTCCAGGACATCATCATCGGGCTTCAGGTTGAAGTCCGTGATGTGCGCGAGTTCAGCCAACCTTCTGCACGTCCCGTCGCCGTTGCAGAGGTTCTCGTAGACCAGCTCAGCGCCGCTGAACATCGGGTTCTCGCCGCATACCAGCAGGCGCGCATGCTCGCCCACTATCTCCGAGGCGCCCGCGGGCCATGGGTGGTGGTCCAACCATATGAGCTCGCTGCCGCGCTCCTCCAGCCCTTCCAGCATCTCGTGCAGCTCAGGCACCGTGCCTGAGTTAATGCTTATATCTGCAATTACGACAGTGCCCCTGCCGAAGCCCTCCAAGCGCTTCATGGCGTCCAGGAACTCGTCAGTCGAAGGGTTGGTGAAGAGCATGAGTTTGATTCTGCTCCCGAAAACCTTCAGCATCTCGGCCGCGCTCGCTATCCCGTCGAAGTCGCGCCTGTGGCTCACCACTGCTATGTCGCCGTTTATCGCGCGCATGCTAGCACCCAACCGGATTACAAAAAGAGAATGCGTTGGAAGGGCTAAATAGATACGTGCTCACTGCGCCCCGCGGCGCCTTGCCTCGTCCTCCCTGGCCAAGCGCATGTACTCCTCAACATGCTCCTTCCTGACGCGCGTGGCCATAGTAGGGCTGTCGTGCACCACGACGTACTCGCCCTTGGCGGGCCTGCTCAGCTCTTCGTAGAGCCTGTTGCTGTTGAAATGCCTGAGATACCAGAAACGCCAAAAGCTCATTCCCATGGCGTTCACCTCTTAACGTCCAGGCAGCTCACGAGCCTGCCGTACTCGTTGCTTATCTGCCTGCCGTAGTTCTCCTTGAAATATCTGGCCGCCTCATCCGGCCCCATCTTGCCCGAGAGCCTCGCCTCGGCCCTGAAGCCGCGCACTCCCTCATCCACGTAAACCTCTACCACTTCATCGAGGCCCAGCAGCTCCTTCGCGAGCTCCGTCTTGTCCGCGCGCCCTTTCGGATCCAGGAAGAAGATTTTGTGGAAGGTCTTCCCATTGCGCCTGACCGTGAAGCGTTCCTCGCATGACTCTTCTTTTGCCCCGGGTCCATGGTTATACATATTCATGTTTCCACTCGATTGAGGTATAAACGCGAAAGCTTAGCCAGTGCAAACCGTCTGGATGGCGTTTTCTGGAACTATGAGGGCCAGCATAAGGCTTACCCCTCCGGCCGGTTTCCGTTGCTTCCTGTTGAATATCATTCCAAACACATAGTCACCTGAGCGGCGTGTTCCCGAGCATTCCTCTGTAATCGCTGTAATCGCTGTAATATCCGATGAACGCTGAACTCTCTATATGTGTTAATTGGGTGGAGTGGGGGTTGGTGGCCTGGGTGGAGGGTTGAGCAAGAATTAAGTAAAGTAGATCTTGGTCCTGCTCTGACATATCCACCAACCTCCCAATAATGCTTAGCGCGTTCCGCATATAAATACCCTCCGAAAATTTACAATTTTAGAATAAAAAGTTGTTAATTTGTACTAATAACCTCTGCACTCAGAGGTAGAACGGCAACCTCGGCATGCAGGCAAGAACGGTCCAAGACGCTTGCAAAAGCGATAAATACCTTGAACGGCAATGGTGCAATGGAGAGGGGTGCCGATGGACAGGGCGGAGATGCTGAAGAAGATAGCCGACGCGCAGCTTGCACAGAACGTGAAGCGCTCCGACATCGTCTACCATCACATGCGCGACCCTGCGCTCATGCGCTACTATTACAAGGTCAAGACCCTGCCGATGATAGACCGGCTCGACCTCTCGGGCAGCTCCCCGACGGACATCTTCGTCGGCAGGTTAGGCTGGCCCAAGGTCTTCATAGGGCCGATGGTGCCGCCGGAGTTTGGCGACACGAGCATATTGGGCACCCCTGAGCGCTGGCGCCACAAGAGCATAGAGGACATCGTCGACATGCGCTACAGGCTGGTCAGGGGCATGTACGCCACGAACGTCCACAGCGTCGAGAAAGGGCGCATAGAGGAGCAGGTGAGGGACCTGGCGCTGGCAGAGAGGCCAACCGACTCTGACATAGAGTTCGCGAAGAGGCCGTTCGTCAGGGTCGAATTCAGGGACGAGGTGCAGCCGTTCGGTCCAAGCGCACAGCTCAAGACTTTCGACCTACACAACATGCACGCAGACAGGAAGATGGAGAGCAGGTACGCCGACACCGACGCGACGGCAAGCACGTCGATACTCGAGCTCTACGAGCGCGGCCTGCCGGTCTCGCAGATCCAGAAGGGGCTGTCAGCGGGGCTATTCGGCGTGCAGAAGAACAGGCGCTTCGTGCCTACCAGGTGGAGCATTACAGCAGTGGACGACACGCTGGGCAAGAACAAGCGCGAGCGCGTCAAGGAGTACGACCCGGTCGATGCCATACACGCCTTCTACCACGTCTCCTTGGACAACAGGTGGCTGATATTCTTCATTCCCGGAAACTGGCAGTACGAGTCGATAGAGGCCTGGTGGCCCAAGACAGTCTGGAACGCTGACGGCACTAACGTCTCGATATACGGCAGCTACGAAGGGTACAGGGGCAGGAGCGCCTATGCCGAGATAGGCGGCTGCTACTATGCCGCGAGGCTGGCCGTCACGGAGCGCCTCGAGATCATGAAGAGGCAGGCGATGGTGCTGATCCTGCGCGAGGTGCATGACGGCTACATAATGCCCGTAGGGGTATGGAACGTTAGGGAGCACGTCAGGGAGACGCTTGCCACAGAGCCGGCTGTGCTCCACACGAGGGACGAGATGTTCGCCTACATACGCTCGAAGCTCTCCATACCTGTGAAGAGCTGGATATCGAACAGCGTGCTCCTCGACAAGATAACCAGGCAGAGGAGCATGAGGGAGTACGTCTCAACACAGAGTTGACTCAGAGGCCCTCATAGACCTTCCCGCGGTGCCCAATCTTCAGGACAAGTATCACGAGCGTGTTCCTTCTTATGTCAATTATGACCCTGTAACTGCCAACCTGCAGGCTGAAGAGGGCGACGCCGGTGAGCCTTTTCACCCGTTGGAACGGATCCGGAGAAGCCGCAACCTCTACAAGCTTCGCATAGATGCACTGCGCCAGTTTCCTATCTAATTTTTTCATGGCGCGTTCCGCATCATCGGAGATTTCAATCTCATACGGCATTCTACCATCACTCCAAACCCATCTCCTTTGCGACGTCCTTCAGTTTGCGCACCCTTCCTGCCTCTATGTCTGCCAAGCTTCTCTTGATACTCTCTATCTCGTCCTTGGAGAGCGGCTCGCTGTCAATCGCCATGTTCGCCAGCCTGTCGACTACCGAATCTATCGATTCGTTCGGGTTTGTCTTGAGCTCCTCCAGCTTTCTTCTTGTGCTCTTCTTGAGTAACACGGTTGTAGTTTCCATATTTGTATATATTGACATATATATACTTATATGTTTCTATATACGCCTGAGGAGTGAACTGGAGGCTTACGTGCAAACTGCTCATACCAAAAAGAAAAGGGTGCGCCTCCACAGGAGGCGCACAGGCGCATATCGCCTATTCACTTGCCGCCTATCTTGAACATCTTGGTGCCGCAGACAGGACACGAGCCTGTCATTGCCTTCTTGCCATTCTTCATGGTCACTTCCTTGGCGTCCTTCATCTCGCGCTTCTCCTTGCACTTAACGCAATATGCCTGCATGGTATCACAAACCCATTGCTCACGAACGATATAAAAACCCATGCTAAAGGCAGGCATGGGCAGGTCTAATCCTTCAAGGACGCCTAGAAGGAGC
>DAHWAI010000010.1:0-6252 GCA_027327295.1 Microcaldota archaeon | reverse complement strand
ACCTCGGAAAGAAGGGCATAGCATTCGTTGCCAGGAACATGAGCTCTGACGTGCTTCTCTATGGAGGTATTGCCTTCATCTTCGGCGGCGTAATCATACTGCTCTTCCCAGAGATACTCGGGTTGTATATTACCACACCCTTGAACATACCTAACCTCAACCATCTCGATATAGGGTTTTTCATGGTGGTGCTGGTGGTCGTTGCCATAGGCATCGTTTCGTACTTTATTTCGATAAGGAAGGCTGCCAGGCTGTTCGGATTACGCACGCACCGCACAGTTGGCGCTAGTAGAGAACGCTGATTGCCCTGCTGCGCCGCGGCGAGCCCTTGGGAGCACCTGAGATAGGTATTGCGGTACCGCAGTTCTCGCACAGGCCGTTAACGTCTATGTGCCATGAAAGCACCGAAAATCCGCTGCGTTCCACTGCCACAGAGCTGCATCTAGGGCAGTACGTGCTCTCATATTCAGTTCCGGGGACGTTGCCTATGTAGACGTAATTAAGGCCGGCCTCCCTGGCAGTATCGTAGTGCCTTTTCAGCGTGCTGAGAGGAGTGGGCTTGGTGTCGAGCATCTTGTAATCAGGATAAAAGCGGGTAAAATGAACCGGAGTGTCAGGACCGAGGTTCTTCGCTATCCACTGCATGAGTTCCCTGCACGCGCCGATTGAGTCTCCCACATTAGGTATTATCAGGTCTGTTATCTCGATGTGCATGCCTGCGGCCTTGAGCGCGAGTAACGATTCGCGTATCGGATTGTTAGAGACAACGGCCTCATACCTGTTCGCGAAGGCTCGTTCGCCGTTGCCCTTGAAATTTATGACTACGGCGTCGATGTTGCCCTTCATCGCCTCTATCGCCTCTGGTGTCATGTAGCCGTTGCTCACGAACATTGTGGCCAGTCCGTTCCTGTGCGCCTCCTTGGCCACGTCTATCGCATACTCTATGAATATGGTGGGCTCGTTGTATGTGAAGGCTATCCCCTGCGCGCCGTTTTCGAGCGCCATCCCTACGGCCTTTCTAGGAGTCACCTCCACGCCGGTTATCTCGCGTTCTTTGGATATGTTGTGGTTCTGGCAGAACATGCAGCCGAAGTTGCAGGACGTGGTGCCCAAGCCGAGCACGTACGCACCAGGCATGAAGTGGTTGAACGGCTTCTTTTCTATAGGGTCGAGCTGCACCGAGGACATAACACCATAGTTGACTAGCTTGAGCTTGCCACCCATGTTCCTCCTCACGAAGCAGAAGCCGCCGGAACCCTCAGGTATCGAGCACCGTCTGGCGCATGCTGTGCACACGACGCGACTGCCGTCCCTACGCCACAGCCTTGCCTGCCTTATCATAGCAGAGCATGCGCGCTTGAGATATTTATCCCTATTCCGCGCAAGCTTTTTAGAAGTTTACCTGTTTTTTTAGGCCTAAAATAACGAGGAGTTTGCGTGTTTTTGCCAGGCTCCAGAAAGGCTTTTAAATGTGAAATCAGAATGTAGACCAAGGCGATCGGAAGGGTTGGATTTTCGGTGCTTTTCAGTTGATGGAATGGGCGACAACAGCTATACCGCTAAAGACATAGTTGTGCTATCCGGACCGCTCGGGATAAGGAAGAGGCCTGCGATGTACATAGGCTCGACAGGCAGCCCAGGCTATCTCCATCTGCTCAACGAAGTGCTCGACAATGCAGTCGATGAGTTCATGGCAGGCTACTGCAAGAACATCCGCATCACGCTCACCCGGGAAGAGGATAAGGACGTGGCCGAGATCGGCGATGATGGTAGGGGAATACCGATAGACATGATGCAGAAGGAAGGCAGGCCGGCGCTGGAAGTGATAATGACTTCGCTGCACTCCGGAGCGAAGTTCAGCAACAACATATACAAGGTGTCTGGGGGCCTCCATGGCGTGGGGCTCACAGTAGTGAACGCACTGTCGGAATATGTAGACGTTACGGTGAAGAAGGACGGCAAGGAGTACCGGCAGAGGTTCAGCAGGGGCGCCCCAGTGACGCGGCTTGAACTTGTCGGCGATACGGTTGGAACCGGCACCACCATAAGGTTCAGGCCAGATACTGAAATCTTCTCTGTAGCGAGGTTCGACACAGTGATGCTGTCCGAGCGGCTGAACGATCTCTCTTTCCTGTGTCCTGGTCTGCGGATAATTTACAATGATGCCAGGGAGGAAACGGTAGACAGCAAGGAGTATTATTCAGAGAAGGGTATAGTAGACTTCCTCGACTTCATAAAGAACGGGCGGGCGCCTCTCAGCAAACCGATAATCATTTCGAAGGATGTCGACTCTGTAAACGTAGAGGTTGCACTGCAGTATGTAGAATCATACAGCGAGGACACGATATCGTTTGTCAACAAGATAAAGACGCCTGAGGGAGGTACGCACGTGGCGGGATTCAGGGCAGCGCTGACAAGGGCCATAACAAACTACGTGCAGAAGAATGTCAAGAAAAGCGCACCGTCGCTTGAAGGAGAGGACACCCGCGAGGGGCTAGTCGCTATAATATCGGTACTCATGGAGAACCCAGAGTTCGAGGGGCAGACGAAGGAAAAGCTCGGCAGCACCTCGATAAAGACCGCCGTGGAAAATGCCGTGTACACGCAGCTCTCGTATTACCTGGACGAGAATCCTGGCGAAGCTTCCAAGATACTCGACAAGATCGTGAGGGCGGCGGAATCCCGCGAAGCTGCAAGGAAGGCGCGAGAGCTGGCGCGGAAGAAGAGCGCGTTCGACGGGGTGGTGCTCCCTGGCAAGCTTGCAGACTGCACTGAAACCGATCCGGAGAAGGCAGAGATATTCATAGTGGAGGGCAACAGCGCAGGAGGCTCAAGCAAGCAGGGGCGCGACAGGCTGTTTCAGGCGATATTGCCGCTGCGCGGCAAGGTGCTCAACGTGGAGAAGGCGAGCACGGAGAAGATATTCGGCAATGCAGAGCTGCATGCAATGGTGACAGCTTTTGGCACTGGTATAAATGAGGACTTCAAGGCAGAAAACCTGCGTTACGGTAAGATAATATTGCTGGCTGATGCAGACGTTGACGGCAGCCACATCAAGACGCTGCTGCTGACGTTCTTCTACAGGTACCTCAGGCCTCTGATAGAGCAGGGCCACGTGTATATCGCCCAGCCGCCGCTCTACAAGATTTCTGCAGGCAAGAGCGTGAAGTACGCGTACAATGATGCGGAGCTCAATGCTGCACTGAAGGAGCACGAGGGCAAGGCTGACATTCAGAGGTACAAGGGACTCGGAGAAATGAACCCGGAGCAATTGTGGAAGACCACAATGGACCCGAAAGAGAGGATGCTCAAAAGAGTTATGATAAAGGACATAGAGCTCGCCAACACGATGTTCGAAGTGCTCATGGGCATAGATGTCGAGAGGCGCAGGAAGTTTCTGGAGGAGCATTCGACAGAAGTGTCGTTCCTGGATATATGATGTGGTGGCATGGCTGAACCGACGGATGTTGCTATAGAGAGCGAGATGCAGACGAGCTACATAGACTACGCCATCAGCGTCATCGTCGGAAGGGCGCTGCCAGATGCCAGGGACGGACTAAAGCCTGTGCAGAGGCGCATACTTTACGCCATGCAAAAGCTGAACAACGTACACAGCCAACCGACGAAGAAGAGCGCAAGGATCGTCGGTGAAACGATGGGTAAGTACCATCCCCATGGAGACATGGCGATATACGACGCTTTGGCCCGCATGGCCCAAGACTACTCAATGAACCATATGCTAATCGAGGGGCAGGGTAACATGGGCTCCGTAGATGGCGACCCGCCTGCGGCGCAGAGGTATACTGAAGCGAGGCTGCGGGGCATCGCAGAGGAGATGCTGGTAGACTTGGACAAGAAGTCCGTACCTATGATGCCGAACTTCGACAATACTGAAGAGGAGCCTGTGGTGCTTCCGGGAAAGGTGCCGAATCTACTCGTCAACGGTGCGTCGGGCATAGCGGTCGGCGTTGCGACTAACATACTGCCCCACAACCTTAACGAGGTCTGCGACGCGATAGAGGCTTACATAGGCAACAGGGAGATAACGTCCGCTGAACTGCTGAAGTACGTCAGAGGGCCTGACTTTCCCACTGGGGGCGTAGTGTTTTACAACAACGCGCTGGAGAGCTCTTACACCACAGGAAGGGGCTCAGTTATCATAAGGGCGCGGAACGGTGTGGAGAATGAGGGCAAGGATAAGCGCATCGTCGTGACCGAGATACCGTACACAGTCAACAAGGCCTCCATGCTCGGCAGGATAGCCGAGCTTGTGAAGGATAAGGTGGTAACTGGTATAAGCAACCTCAGGGACGAGAGCGACAAGGATGGCATCCGCGTAGTAATAGAGCTCAAACGCGACGCCGAGGCTGATTATGTCCTGAACCTGCTCTACGCACATACACAGATGCAGGTGACCATGCCTGTCATGAATATAGCAGTCATAGGCAACAGGCTGCTTACGCTGGGACTTCGCGACGCCATCAAGGTGTTCGTCGACCACAGGGTGTCAGTCATAAGGAAGCGCTCGGAATATGAGCTTGGGGTGGCGAAGGACAGGCTGCATATAGTGGAGGGTCTCCTGATAGCCATAGGCGACATAGATGGCATTGTTGCGTTGATACGGAAGAGCTCCGATGTGAAGGAGGCGCGCAGCTCGCTCATAGAGAGCTACGGAGTATCGGAGAAGCAGGCTAACGCTATACTGGACATGAAGCTCAGCAGGCTCACCAACCTTGAGAGCACGACTCTCGATGGTGAGAGGAGGGGACTCGATGATACTATTTCGTACCTGAACGGCATACTGGGTGACGAGAGCAGGATATATAGGATAATATCAGAGGAGACGGCCGACGTGAAGAAGCGCTTCGGGCGCGAGAGGCGCACGGCGATAGCTGACGGTGCTGACAACACGCAGTTCGACAGGGAGGACCTCGTAAAGGACGAGCAGTGCACCATAATGCTGACGAACAGCAGCTACCTCAAGAGGCTGCCTGCCGGAACCTACAGGCTGCAGGGGCGCGGAGGCAAGGGCGTGATAACAATAGACCTGCGCGAAGGGGATTTTGTGAAGCAGATTATAGGCTGCATGACAAAGGACTACCTCCTGATGGTATCAGACAGGGGCAGGGCGTACTGGCTCAAGGCATACGAGGTGCCGGAGAGCGGCCGCTACAGCTCTGGCAGGCCAGCAGTGAACATGGTCAGGCTTGAGGAGAACGAGCATATCGCAGGCATAATAAACACGCGCGTTTTCGCAGAAAAGTTCCTTGTATTCATAACAAGGAACGGGAAGATAAAGCGCGTCAGGGCTGAGCTTTTCGCCAGGCCCAGAAGCAGCGGTATAAAGGCGATACCGCTGCTTGCGGGAGATGCGCTGGTTGACGTGGCGCTGAGCGACGGGAAGAGCGAGCTTTTCATAGCGACGAGGAACGGGAAGGCGCTGAGGTTCAAGGAGAGCCTGGTGAGGCCGATGAGCAGGATAGCCCACGGAGTGCGGGGCATGCGTCTTGCAAAGGGTGATGAGGTCGTCAATGTGGTGCCTGCTGCGGAGCACGACAGCGTGCTCACTATAGCAGGCAACGGGTTCGGCAAGATAACAGACATAGGCAGGTACAGGCTGCAGGGGCGCGGAGGCAAGGGCGTGATAAACCTCAAGGTCACTGACAAGACAGGCTATGTGGTAAAGGCTTTAATAGCGCGCAACGATGACAGCCTACTTGTAGTGAATTCGCGCGGCGTTTCGATAGACGTACCAGTATCATCGATACGTGTCACAGGCAGGGGGGCGCAGGGAGTCAGGATCATGCGGCTGTCAGGAGGTGCGAAGGTGGTCGATGCGCGCGCGATACAGGCTTCCGGGCCAGAAGGTTAAGATCGCGGCGCAAAGAGCTTTATTTTAAGCTGCAGAGTTTAACACGCTGCAGCTGCTTGGGTGTGCCTGTGATTTCTGTACTTGTAGTGGGGAAACCAGACTACGGGCTTTCGGTTGACCTTGCACTCGCGGCCAGGGCCTTCGGAGCGCAACAGATAGTCTTCACGATGCCGAGGAGCGCGAGGTTGGAAAGGTACTTCAGGAGCATAGCCTCAAAGTGGGGCGGAGCATTTGAGGTGCTTTTCACCAGTGACTGGGCTGGCTTCATAAGGGAGCGGAGGAATTACAAGAGTGTCTACCTCACCCAGTTCGGCCTGCCGTACCCAAAGGTAGCGCCAATCGTCAAGACCTACAAGAACCTCATCGTCGTGATATCTACC
>DAHWAI010000007.1:0-14446 GCA_027327295.1 Microcaldota archaeon | reverse complement strand
GATATAGCCCGCTACCTGAGCAAGGAGCTGAGCGTGCCGGTTAATATAGAGGAGCAGAGGCTCGTGATGAACGGCCGCTTCTCGAACGACGAGCTCAATGCACGCATGCACAGGTACTTTGAGCTCTATGTGATATGCAGGGAGTGCCACAAGCCGGACACGCACCTAGAGACTGCCGGGCGCGGCATGTTCTACCTAGTCTGCGAAGCTTGCGGCGCAAGGTACGGCGTGAAGAACTACTGAGGTTTTTGAATGGGATATTACAGGAGGAAACCGAGGGCGCCTGAGGCGCCGCACGAGCTGCGGCTGCCACAGGGGGGGCAGGTTCTCGGCAAGGTGGCGAAGATATCGGGCGCCTCGAAGTTCGTGGTGCAGTGCAGCGACGGCAACGAGCGCGTCTGTTCGATACCAGGCAGGCTAAGGAGGCGCTTCTGGATACGTGAAGGTGACGTGGTGCTCGTCATGCCGTGGACCGTTCAGTCCAACGAGCGCGGCGATATTGTATGGCGTTACAGCATAATGGACACCAACCGCATCAGGGAAAGGAAGCTTATATGAATGTGTGGGCAGAAAAGTACTGGGGGCAGGCATGCGCGATGCATGATGCACAGGGGGTAGTTGCATGCAGACGCTTAACGATCTTCTTACGGAGTCGAAGGTGTTCGCCAAACGCGAGGTTCTGTCGCCGCACTATACTCCCCAGAAGCTCGTCTTCCGCGAAAAGGAGATCAACAACATAGAGCGGGCGCTCGCTCCATCTCTCAAAGGGGAGCGCGGCCGCAACCTCTTCGTCTACGGCCGCACGGGCTCAGGCAAAACGACGTGCACCAAGTATGTGATAAACGAGGTCAACTCGATACCCAACTCGCACGCGCGCATAAGCTACGTGAATTGCAGGGTCTACAACACGCGCTTCAGGGTACTCAACAAGATAATAAGCGACCACATGCCGACGTACGCGAGGCGCGGCTATGGCACAGTCGACCTCTATGAGAAGCTCACGAACTGGATAGAAGAAGATAGCAAGATACTAGTCGTGGCGCTCGACGAAATAGATGTAGTCAAGGACCTCGACGACCTGGTCTACACGCTCACCAGGATAAACAGCGACATACGCGCAGGCGGGGTCACCATCATAGGCATATCAAACAGAGTCTCGTTCAAGGAGGAGCTAGACCCTCGGAGCCTGTCGACCCTGTATGAATCGGAGCTCGTCTTCTCGCCCTACTATTCTAACGAGCTCTTTGCGATAATAAAGGAACGCGCCAAGGAGGGCTTCAAGGCCGGCACAGTCAGCGATGAGGTGTTGCACTACATAGCCGCAAGCGCCGCGAAAGAGGGCGGCGACGCCAGATTCCTGCTCAAGGTGCTCTCCAAGGCCGGAGAGCTCGCGGATGACTCTGGTGCCACGGAAGTTGCGATGAAGGAGGCCGAGCAGGCGGTCAAGGCCGCGGAGAGCGACGTGGTGTACGACCTCATAGTCTCGCTGCCTGAGCACCAGAAGCTCGTGCTCTACTCGATAGTGCTGCTCGCCGGCAGCGGCGGCTCATACAAGAAGCTCACCGACGGCGTAGACACATACCTATTCAGCGGAGAGGTTTACAACCGCTACAAGTCCATAAGCGAGGGCCTCCACAAATCCCCGAAGAGCGAGCGCTGGTACAGGAACTACATATCAGAGCTGGAGATGCAGGGTCTCATCATGTCGTTCGACTCGGGCAAGGGCATACGCGGGCACACCAAGCTGATAAAGCTGCTTTACCCGAGCAAGAAGACCAAGATGGTGCTTGAAAAGGATATATTCGGCGTGGATGAGGCGAAGGCCGACGGCAACGCAGGCGGCGAAGGCGTCGGCGTGGAGAAGCCCGGAGAGGCGGCGGGATGATTCTTTGGCTTATTATGATATAGTCATGGGCTCGTGCACGCACGACGAGAGGTTTGTACAAAGGCTTGGCTTCAAGCGCGTCTTCAGCGCCGACGGCATAGGTGCGGTGGTGCAGGGCTCAGGCACCAAGGTGCCGCAGAAGCCGTTCATTGCTATAGGACATGACGCCGGCTGGCTCACTAACATGATGAAGAACGGAGCTGCGGCTTTGGTGGTAGAGCGCAACGACGCGGACAGGAAGCTGTTGGCCGTGATGCGCGACCGCGACGCGACATTGCTGGTACCGCTGGGCCCGATGACGGAGCTCTTCGGACTAAGGCGCACGCGCACTATGTATTTCATGCACTCGATGGTGAAGCTCGCCATGAAGATGAAGGTGCGCGTAGGCTTCGCAAGCCTCGCCGGCTCGAGGCTCCAGATGTGCTCGTACATGCAGCTGATAGAACTCGCGAAGCTCGTTGGTGCAACTGAGGGGCTGGCCAGGGAGGCGCTCGGCAAGGTCAACAAGGAACTGGGTGGGGCAGATGATGCGTGAGAAGAAGCGCTACATACTCGTGGAGGCGCACTCGCCAATTGCAGATGACAAAGACTCCTTCAAGAAGGGCCTGTACACCGAGCTCGTGAAGTGCGCGGGTCAGCTGTCGTACCACCGCATGAACCCCCACCTCGTTGGGTTCCTCGATAGCAACAGGTTCATAATTAGGGCGAGCCTGGACGGCACCCCTGCCATAGTGGCATCGCTTGCGTTCGTGAAGAGCGTCAACGGCGTTGAGAACGCATTCTATACCCTCAGGAGCTCCGGCACGCTCAGGGCGCTGAGGGAGTACATCAAAACCCTAGAGTAGGACCGAACCTGCTGTTGCTCGGTCAACCACTCCGCTGCAGCAGTTGTATACTATAGACTGCAGGACTGTTGCAGTTTCGGCCTTGGCATACTGCCCAAAGGCTCTGGGGTATCCTTGCCCGACATAAATGACTTAATCAGGTCTTTCTACGGTCATCTTGCTTCCTGGTGTCCACCTTATCATGTTGAAGTTCTTCTTTGGATCCAAACTCCTTACAGGAAGGGTACCGAGTAATGTCTCCCCCGCAGCCCCGTATATAGCATTTACGCTATGCTTCCTGAACCTCTCTTTGTAGTACTTTACGAGCTGCCTGTAACCTGTCTCGTAATCATCGTAAACACCTATAAAGAAGAAGTCGTAGCTCCCTATCAGCTGCGCAGAGAAGAGGCACCTGCTGACAATAGGCAGTTTGTCGTCGCGGAAGGTTATCTCCTTTCGCATGCTCATGGAGTCGTTCTCGAAGCCGGCAGAGATGGCGTATTTGCCAAACAGGGGCACCATCACAGTGTCGACAGGTTTCTGCATTATTAGGGTAAATCTCTTTATGTATCCCATCTTTAGCATCTTGCTGAAGTCATAGTTCAGCGTCCTTTGCTTGATGCCCAGTCTCTTCGACATCTCGTTGACCGACATCCGGGCATTCTCGTTGAGCAGGAGGAGCATGTCCAGATACCTTTTTGGTATCCTCAGTCTTTCCAGGAGCGAGTTGCGTATCGGGAAGAAGCCCAGGTGCCTGAAGGCAAGGTCCGAAGCCTGCCACACCGCCTCGTATTTGGACAGGACCACGCGCGTCGTCTTGTCCCAAAAAACGTACTCGTTCTGGTTTTCTGCGTTTGCATATACAAGCATGTCATAGGTGCCAGATACCATAACGGCGAGCTGAGGCACATGCGAGCTCTCCAGGATATGCTTTATGTCAGTATAATCAGGTTTGGCCTTGAACTTTATAGCCACTATGTGCGGATTGGTCAGCCCCAATGCAACATCGTCAAGCTCAAGCGTATATTTTATTCCAAGCGCAGTCTCCGCTTTTTTTAGTCTTGTAATCACTGTCTTCCTGGAGACCCCCAGCCTGCCTGCGATCTCCGTCACTGACATTCTGGAATCTTCACAGAGCAGACAGATTATTTCCCGGGTAAGGCCGCCCCATTTCTCATTGAAGGCACTGTGGAAATCCAAGCTCTCCATATAGGTATATGTGAAGCGAACGTATTTATTGTTGTGTCGAGTGAGGTAACATATTAGTAATATTACGCTATAAAATTGCTATTTTAGGGTAGATATTAAAGCAGCACTGCATCATGTACGCTCAATGGAGACAAAAGGTGTTGCTCACGCTTATCTGGTTGCATCGCTACTGATAGGTTCGCTGACTCCTGTGCTTCTGCTGGCTACGCGGGGTGCTGACGCTGTAGAGCTATTTTTCCTGGCATCTTTGGTAAGCCTTCCTATAGGTCTGGGCCTGGTGGCCAAAAACAGAAAGCGGCTCCAGTTAATAAAGACGCTGAAAAACCGGAGAAAACTGATTTACATAGTGATTGCGGCGTTGCTGATGTATCTGCCTTATGAATACGGGTTGGCGTATGCGGAGCATTTCATAAGCGCTTCCCTCGCCACTGCAGTGTTCAGGCTCAATCCTCTGCTGATGCTGATATTCCTCCCTCTCCTGCTCTGGGAGAGGCTAAGCAGGAGGCAGATTGCTGCGCTGGGGGTAGGATTTGTCGGGCTGCTCGTTGGAATCAGCGGGGGAAACATATACGCGATGGCCGCAAACCCTGATGTGCCAATAATAATTTTTGTAGTGTTGCTGGCACTCGGATATGCCCTTGCGAACGTCATCATAAAGCGCCAGATGATTGATAACGACCAGTTTCTTGCCATTTCGGCGCTTGCGCTAACCGTGTTTTTCGGTACCCTCTTCGCTGCCAGCGGAGCGCATTACATACCTCTCACCGATGTAGACTGGGCTCTGATAGGTTACCTGGCCATCACGAACATATTCAGTTTCTATATGTACGTCCATGCGCTGAAGGTTCTAAAGACGACGATTGTCACGAATGTATTCATGTTGTCGCCGTTCTTCACGTTTGTATGGGCATTCGCGTTGTTTGGCGAGGCGATAAAGGCATATTATTTGGTTATGGCTGCGCTCATAGGGTTGGGGATATTGGTGCAGAGGACTGACCAGCTGGGCGGATTGTATATGCCGCGCAAGCACGGTAGCTCCTATCTCCAGTTCGCAATGCTCGACGTTACAGGTGCATTCGCTGTGGAGAATAGCGGTGACGAAATGAATAACCTCATAGGGTCAGGCGGAAGGGTGATTGCGGCAAAAGTGGCATCCTCAGGTATGTATCATGTAGAGGCATTGGCAAACGATTCGCGCTTCAGACACGTGTACGTAGATACTGACAGGCTTGGTGCAAGGCCCATGGCGTACGTGATGGGCGTTTTAGAGCCCGAAGATGGCGATGCCGTTATAATAAAGGCTGGCCAAAACCCCGAGAACGATGAATTTTTCAGCGAGCTGGGCAAACGCATGGACACTGGATTAACAGATTAGCAATAATTTATTGGTAAATTGCTATTTTGGATAATGTATAAATATTCAGTCCGATACAAAGTCTAATCAAGTGGGTGGAGATATGTCATATATAACCCAAACCCAGTGCAATGCGCAGCGCTTTGCATTTCCTATTTTCTCCACCCGCCCCACCCATTCTGTTTCAATCATTGGCTGATGGTGAACGCATGTTCGGAATACACAAAAACAAGAAGGTGCATGTTGATAATGACAGCAGGCCTGTCAAGATAATCGAGGTAGACAAGGGCATCTATCACATAGTCTACGCAGACTGACGCTTAAAACGTGGGGGTGAATGGAGTTGACGAGAGAAAACCTAGCGCAGGCAATGTGAAAAAGAGTGCAAGACCTGAGGAGAGGTGGGCCATCAGGAAGGATGACAAAACCTTCCACAAGTTCTTCATACTGCGGCCGAAGGATGGCGTCGAGATTGAGAAAGTTACCAATGAGCTCTTGGCGCTGAACGATGTGCTTGAGGTGTACGTGACGGAAGGCAATGCCGGTTTCATGGTCAAGGCACGTTTCGACGGAGAACGCGAACCTGAGCAAGTAGCTAATTACATAAAAGCCAATATAGACAACAGGTACGGCACTCTGGTCAGTTACCTGAACTACAAACGGTGAATCGATGAACTCGTTCAGATACTGGTACCTGAAGCACTTCAATCCTGATAAGGCATTGGAGGAGCTGAGGACTCCCGCAGATGGGGAGTACGTCGTGGTGCACGACGGCCCCAGCACATGGGTGCGCGTGCGCACCGATGAGCTCGACGAGTACATGCGCTACCTGAAGGACAGGGGCGTGATATGCCTTGAGGCATACAGGAAGTATGCCGAAGGCGCTCCGGCAGTGCTCCAAGGCGATAGAAAGCAGCTGCCCCCATACGAAGCCTTATAAACCTTATATCAGCATAAACTATGCAGGATGCTTTTGCTGCAGGTATGTGCACCTTAGCGGACACGGTAGGTGGCGCTGGCAGCGCAGACTGATATGACACTCTATTGGTGAAAAAATGTACCCCAACATCCAGGCTTACGACCGCGGAGTGATGTTCAGCCCAGAAGGCAGGCTCTTCCAGGTAGAGTATGCGAAGGAAGCAGTGCGCAGGGGCGCCACCTCGATAGGAGCGATAGCTGACACCGGAGTTGTACTGGTGGCGCACAAGAACCTGACGGAGCCGCTTATAATACCGAGCACCGTGCAGAAGATATTCAAGGTCGACTCATTCATAGGCGCCACGTACAGCGGGTTGGTATCTGACGGCCTTCACGTGGTCAACATGATGCGCAGCAAGACGCAGATGCACAGGATGGTATACGACGAGACCGAATCGGTCGAGGCTGTATCGCGCGAGATAAGCGAGGAGATGCAGATGGCGACGCAGTACGGCGGTATACGCCCGTATGCCATATCGTTGCTGATAGGCGGCGTCGACACTGAAAAGCGGCTCTTTGAGGTCGAGCCGGGAGCTTCGTTCTCAGGCTACAAGGCAGACGCGATAGGCTCCGGCAGGCGCGTGGCAGAGGAGACGCTCGTCAAGGATTACAAGGACGACATGAGCGTCGAGGACGCGATAAACCTCGGCGTGAGCATAATCAAGAAGATCAACGAGAAGAAGCTCGCCCCCGAAAACCTCGACATATCGGTAGTGACCAAGGAGAAAGGCTACACTACTTTTACTCCGAAGGAGATATCGGGCTACCTCTGAGCTTCCAAGGCCCTGCGGCGGCGCAGTCGCTGCGGGTGAGTTTTATGGCATCGAAGACAGTCATCGCGAAATATTCCTTAAACAAGGATGAGTTCGAGATATTCGTCAACGCGGACCTCGCCTACGACTACGTGACGGGCAAGATCAAGGACCCGATGCGCGTGGTCGAGGTCGAAGAGGTCTTCAAAGACGCGAACAAGGGCGAGAGGCAGAGCGAAGAGCATATAAAGAAGGCCTTCGGCACTACAGACTTCGCTGCGGTCGTGGAACACATACTCAAGAAGGGCAACGTGCCCATAACCACTGAGCAGAGACAGAGGCTCACAGAGGAGAAGCGCAAGCAGATAGTTGAGACGATAGCGAGGAACGCCATCGACCCGAGAACCAACGCCCCGACGCCAGTAATCAGGATCGAGAACGCGATGAAGGAGGCGCGAGTCACCATAGACCCGTTCAAGAACGCGAACGAGCAGTTGGAGGACGTAATCAACAAGATACGCCCCATACTGCCGATAAAGCTTGCGAACGTGAAGATGGAGGTAACGATACCTGCAGATGCCGCAAACAGGTGCTACGGCACGCTCAAGCAGTTCGGCCTGAAGTCGGAGCAGTGGCTTGGAGACGGATCGCTGCAGGCGATAGTGGAGTTCCCCGCCGGCATGCAGAACGACTTTTACCAAAAGATAAACAACGCGACGCAGGGCCGGGCTGCTGTGAAGATAATATGAAAATTTGATGTGATGGTCAAAATGAGGAAAATAGTAATTCCAGGGACTGTGGTGTCTGACCGCAGGCTCTCGATGGACAACTCATACATAGACGGCTCGAGGACTGTATCGGCCGTCGTAGGGCTGTTCGACGACTCGCGCAACGAGATAATACCGCTCGAGGGCTTCTGGAAGCCTAGGAGCGGTGACATAGTCGTCGGCGTGATAGAGACAGCAGGTAGGAACGGTACTTACAGGGTGTCGCTCACGGAGTTCGTGGACGGCCTCATAATACAGGACAAGTATGATAGGGAGCACTACATGCCAGGAGACATAATCGAGGCGAGGGTGCGCGACATAGAACACAAGGTTCTCGCAGTGCTTGAGGAGCCCCGCAGGCTTGACGGCGGCACACTGATGAACGTCAAGGCTGTGAAGGTGCCCAGGCTTATAGGCAAGGCCAACACGATGGTCGGGCAGATAATGGAGCTCACAAAGTGCAGCATGGTCGTAGGCAGGAACGGAATAGTATGGATAAAGGGCGCCGGAACGGCGCGAGCCGCAGAAGCGGTGCTGCGCATACAGCGCGAGGCCCACACAAGCGGGCTCACAGAACGGATAAAGAGCATGCTCGAAAATGAATAAGTGATGCAATGGGATCGTCATTGAACAAGCCGGAACTCATAGTAGACGGCAAAAGACGCGACGGCAGGGGTTTCGGAGACCTTAGGCCGATAAAGATAGAGGCAGGCGTCGTGAAGAACGCTGAAGGCTCAGCTTACATAGAGTGGGGAAACAACAAGATACTCACGGCGGTGTACGGGCCGAGGGAGGCTACGCCGAAGCACAAGGCTGACCCTAACAAGGCGATAATAAAGTGCAGGTACCAGATGGCGCCGTTCTCTTCTATAGAGGGGCACAACAGGACCGGACCAAACAGGCGCGCCACCGAAATCTCGAAGGTGATAAAGGAGGCGTTCGAGAACGTGGTGCTCGTCAATGAGTTTCCCGGCAGCGAGATTGACATTTTCATGGAGGTGCTTCAGGGAGACGGCGGCACGCGCGCGGCGGCCCTCACGGCCGCAGCAGTTGCCATGGCCAATGCCGGCATACGCATGAAGGACCTGATATATGCAGTGAGCGCAGGGCGCATAGGCGAGCATGTCGTGATAGACTTCGACATGATAGAAGACAACTACTCCGAGGCAGACATGCCGGTTGCGGTTGCGCCTAGGAACAACGACGTACTGCTGCTGCAGATGGATGGAGGCTTCACGAAGGAGCAGTTCAACACTGGCATGAACATGATTTTCGAGGCCGGCAAGAAGATAAGCGCAATACAGAGGGACGCACTGAAGCGCGTCTACGAGGCGCAGGGGGTGAGCGAATGAGCGCAATAGACGTAGTTAAGGTGGGCTACATAAAGGAGCTCCTGGCAAAGGAAGTTAGGGAGGACTCGCGCGGTCTGATGGACGGAAGGAAAGTCATAGTCAAATGCAACGTGATAGAGAACGCTGAAGGCTCGGCACAGGTAGACATGGGCAACACGCGCGTGATGGTAGGCGTGAAGTTCGTGCTCGAAGCCCCGAAGCCGGACACACCCAACATGGGAAACCTAGTAATGTCGGCTGAGCTCCTGCCGCTCGCCAACCCGCAGTACGAGCCAGGACCGCCGAGCCCTGAGGCAATAGAACTCGCGCGGGTCGTCGATAGGGGTATACGCGCAGGCAACTGCATAAACCTCGAGGGTCTATTCGTCGAGGATGGAAAGGCATGGAGCGCCTACGTTGACATATACGTGCTCAACTACGACGGCAACCTGTTTGACGCGAGCAGCATGGCGGCCATGGCGGCCCTTGCGAGCGCGACGGTGCCCGGAGTTAAGGACGGCGTAGCTGACTACAGCGACAAGAGCTCGTCAGTCAAGCTCGACAACATCGTCACGAGCACGACGTTCGGCAAGATAGGCGGAAAGATGCTGTTCGACATGACAGGTAATGAGGAGGCTGCGGCTGACGCGCGTGTCACGATAGAGACCGATGGAAACAGCGTGAGGGCCATGCAGAAGGGTATGAGCGGCAGCTTCACGTTGGAGGAGCTTAACGGGCTCGTGGCTGAATCCTTGAGCAGGCACAGTGGGCTCAAGAAGCTGATAGAGGCGAGCGCAAAGCAGTGATAACATGGCAAACTTTAGCATAAGGTATGGAGCCAGGATAAGGAAGAGGGCCGCTTCAGTCAAGTCCCAGAAGTCGGCGCGCTACAAATGTGAGGCATGCGGCCGCATGACAGTCAAGCGCGTCGGCACGAGCGTATGGGAGTGCAGCCACTGCGGCAGGGTCTATGCCGGCGGGGCATACACGATGACTACGCCCCCAGGCGAGATGGCGAAGAGGCAGATAGAAGGCATGGCGAAGAAGTGAGGTCATGGTCAAGATATCGTATGCTCCGATACAGGAGCTCGTGGTGCACGAGATAGTGGAATCTCCGATGGATGACCTGCTGCGCGAGCGCATCACGCCGGCTGGAACCATGCCCCTGTACTGGTGCGATGGCGTGCTATTCAGCTTCTCGTCTGTGCCGATGTCTAGGAAAACGATAGACGACTACCTGCAGGGCAAGATACACTGGATGGAGGTGCACTTCTGCAAGATGAAGGACTACAAGCCGGTGCTCGAGCTCACGGATGAGCACTACAACAGCGGCTCGTCCATGAAGATACGCGTGATAGACACAAGCAAATCCTCGCTGCACGGGGATTTCGTGAAGTGGCTGAAGAAGGCCAGCAGCGACCGTTAACAATTAATATCTGGGCGCTCAATGGTTAATGTTTGATAAGTGATGGTGTTCCGATGGTATACATATGCACGAGTTGCGGGAAGGAGATAAAGACGCTTGAAGGCTTCACCAGATGCACTTACTGTGGAGGCCGAATACTGGTGAAGAAGAGGCCGGGAATCGCAAGGGAGGTTTCCACAGACTGAGGCACGGCATTTCTTTTTCTGCTCGTATTGTCATGGCTGCGTGTAGCCACTCTCCCATGAGCTTGTAAAAGTTACGCCGCCGTTTATCTGGCCTTTGTTGTTGTTTCCAGAGTAGTCATTGGCGTTGCCGTTGAGCGGCCACCAACCCACAAGGTTCTGCAAATCAACGGGAGCTCCGCCTATGCCTTCAAGGTAGAGGGCGTTGATATTATTTGAAGAAAGGGCAGTATTGTAGATTTGGATATTGGAGATATAACCGTTGAAGTATGCTCCTTGACTCTCAAATTCCCCAATACTTATTTCGTTTGCAGATATGGTGTTTCCACTGAATGTAGAATTTGTGCTGTGACCATCCACATACACACCAAAAATCTTGGTGTCTTGGTTAGAATATACTGCGACAAAGTACCATTTGTTTGTAGATACGCACGTTGCAGAGTCAATAGCAGCCTGTGTCGCCGGATTAACAGCATCCATACATGCCTGAATGTTGCAGCCTCCATTCGGAAACATCGAGAGCGCACCACAGTAGTTGGGTGTTAAACCAACAATTCCAGCATTATTCCCAGGAATAACTGGCATATATATCCATGCAGTCATGGTGATTGAACTCATCTGAGGTATTGAGGAAGAAGCTGAGATTAAAGATGAACCATCAAAACTTGCCACATACTGCGGAATCTCGTTATTGCACGTACCCTCGGTGCTTATGAAGTTGATTGTACCAGGGCCGTCGGGCCTGTAGACGCTGCAGAGGCCAGGAGCCGCCTTGCCTGTGAAAGTGGTGCTGCTGAACAATCCGAACTGGAAGAGTACGACGAGTGCTATTGCTATTATCAGTATGGCCCATCCGTAGGTCATCAGGTACTCCATCGCCGACTGAGCTTCAGCATGTTTATCTTTACCTGTTTTGCCCAATTTATTCCACCTTTAATTAACTAATGTACGTTAATTTATTTGCAGGGCAAGAATACCACGACTTTTAAGTCGTGAATGAATTACACACTACGATACGGCAAACACTAATCCTTTTCTATCGAAATATCTGTTAACGGCAGCGCAGCGCATAAAATTTGCGCTGCAACTCTGCCAGAAACGTAAATACATGAATAGCGTAGCGAATGCAACAAATAAAAACCAAACGGTCAATGGCGTTGGTCACCAGTACAACTGGCAGCACCTTGTTTTCGTGACAAAATACAGGTACAAAATGTTCGGAAAACAGAAAACGATAGACACAATACGTCGTGCATTTTACGCCGTCGCGGAGAGATACAAAATAACCATAAAGGAATTGTTATTCGGTGAAGACTACGCCCATACGCATAGGGCGGTTTTCATACCGAATACAATGTCAGTTTCTTTCGCAGTTCAATTGTTGAAAGGATTTTCCTCACACGAGGTGTTCAGGGAGATTCCAAACCACAGGTTGAGGTGCCCACGTGGAAATTTCTGGAGTGCAGGATACAGCAACGGAAGTGTTGGGCCAAGTGACGAAACAATAGTCAAGAACTATATCAGGAGGCAGGACATTTTCAGGTCAGGCGCAACTTGCAGTATGATACCACGACCTTTAAGTCGTGGAGAAGGTCATTTCTTATCCCAATATTTGTCAATATGACACATAGGGTGTTATTACAACTTGTATCGAAGAACCGAGAATATATACCGAAACTTTTGGAAAAAGTTTTATCAAAATTTTAGTAACTACATATAGTTTAGCAATGAAAAGATGTTGCATATTCCGTAAGCACATATTTATTATACCTTTTCAAATGATAATAGTCTGTGGTGTGTAAACGCAACAAAAACAACACAAAACTTTTTCTTTGGAGGAATATATGACCGTTGTCGGAAAACGCGATGGAAAGCGTGTGCTATACTATTTCGACGTAGGGAAGGAAAAAGCGCCTGCATTAAGGACTTTGATAAGTGAGTATGCAAAACGCAATGCATATGCATACACGGAAGAGGAAACTGAAAAAATGACTACGGAAGCGATTGGGGTGTACATTTACGAACATAGATATATCGCTATAGCTTCAAGAGGCTATACAAAGAGCATAGAGGAGAAGGTTGTAAAAGAGGCTGAGGATATTGCAAACTACGCTCTTATGATTATAAACAAGTATAATTTGCTTAGAGAGGAGCCGTTTTAGCATTTGTTTATGCAGTTAGGCGATTTTGGCAGACTTTTCTCTCATCTTCGAATGTATAAGTTCGCCACACCGCATTTCATTATACGTATCTTCCTTAATCTCCGATGTTCCAACTGCACTTCGTCGGGCTTTTATCACGTTTATGGTTTTTTCTTCTGTTTGTTTTCCTTCTGTTTGGTTACAGGCCTTTTGTTCTTGTTTCATCATTGTGTCTATCTGTAGATTACTCATATGTCAACGCAGAATATTTCCGCAACTGACCAGACTACATACCCCTTACTCACTGCGTGTAGTGCAAGATATCACTTATACTCTTTCACATATCGTTTTCGATGGTTTGCTTTCATCCTACAAAGTTTTCGCCTTTCTACGAAACCTTTACTAAAGGTTTTTGTGGGATTTCCCGCTCACTTTATTAAGCCGCGCAAGCGCCGCCTCACTTCGTCGTGCTAACTATTATAGTCTCAGAGACATTCCTGACGCGCTCGTAGGCGACGCTGTTCTTCTTGAGCTCGACGGCCGTGTTCTGTGCGCGTGTCAGGCTCTCTATCTTCGTCATGAGCAGGCTGGCTATAGAGCCCGACTCGAAGTCGAGTATCACGTCTTCGACCAGACCGAGCTTGTTGCCGGTGGTAGTGATTATCTGCTTCCCGTAGAGGTCCGACAACAGAGTCATTCAAATCGCCAATCAGGGTTTTATGCTGAGGATTTTCTTCGACGCGAAAATCCTTACTATATACTCTCGTAGCTCTTTTATAAACCTTTCCTCGTCCTCAGCCATAGATTTGAGATCCTTCAACTCGAACATGCCTGGATTGCTGACAGCCAGCTTCTTTAGGTATGCGTCCGTCAGGTGATAGCTCTTGGCGCCGCACTCCCTGCACTGGTATATAGGCATTACGGGCACGCTGTTCGGGCTCTTTACGCTCTTGGCGTACCTGTCGAGCCTGCCGGAGCCGCAGGAGGGACACTTTGCTTCCAGCTTGGGCTCCTCGAATACAGTTTCGAGAGGCTCCAGGGAATGCTGTTCCATGAAAGCCTCGGCTATATCCTTCACTGCCGCATTACCGAGCTTTATCAGTCGCTGGTCGAGTATTGAGCAACTGCTGCTGAACTTCGTCTCCAGGACGTGGCCTTCGGCCACGGGTTCCCACAGCAGGGTCATGCTCACGTCGCCATCCCTGTAGTCAAGGCGCACGGAATGTCCAGGGCCCTCAGATATCGCTGCGTCCACCTAATCTCCGAACTTGAGCTTGTATGCGTAGACGTCGTCCGCGCACACTGCCTTCTTCTTGCCAGGGTTCTTTTTGGAGTGCTCTACCGCGTATTTGGCTATGGCGGCTGCCTTGCCCTCCAGTATGGTGGCCATCTCTTCTGCGGCAGCATCGTCTATGACCATTCCGAACTTGGCCTTGACGAACCTCTTTATCGCGATCTTGGATATCTTCATGGAAAGCACGCTTCAGCACTCAAGATCCTCATCATCGCTTGGCTCAGGATCGCAAAAATCATCACAGGAAATTATCTGCTTCCAGGCTTAAAAACCTAACTATGTAGGTGCATTAGCGGAAGCAAA
>DAHWAI010000004.1:0-1959 GCA_027327295.1 Microcaldota archaeon | reverse complement strand
ATCGAGGTCATGAGCATAGACGAGGCCGCCGTCGACCTGGGGAGCATGAGCTACGCAAGGAGTGAGGAGTTCGCAAAAGCGGGCAAAAAGGAGGTTAAGGACCGGCTTGGGCTGCCATGCAGCATAGGCATAAGCACTGGCAAGGCCTTCGCCAAGATGGCGTGCGACGATTCGAAACCTGACGGCATAAAGCTCGTGAAGCGCGAGGAGCTCGAGACTTACATCGGCGGGAAGGACGCCGGTGCGCTTCCGGGCGTTGGCAAGAAGACAGAGGAGCGGCTCAAGGCTCTGAAGATAAACACCATAGCTGACATAGCGAAGAGCGATCCCATGGGGCTGATTGACGCGTTCGGAGTCATGGGCAGAGAGTTATACATGCTTGCGCACGGGATCGACACCAGCGAGGTGGTGGAGCACTCCGCCACGCTTTCCGTGGGCAGGGAGCGCACGCTTGCAAAAGATGTAGGCAGGGTGGACGAGGTGCTTGATGTCCTGAAGAGCCTGACTGACGAGGTGACGAAGGAAGTGCACGCCAAAGGCTTGCTCTTCAGGAACATAGGAGTTAAGGCGAAGTACTCTGATTTCACCGAGCGCATAAGGAGCACCACAACGAACAACTACACCGACTCTGCAGACCTGGTCTACTCCACGGCGATACGCCTGCTCGGGAGCCTCATGAACGGCCCCCGTGTCAGGAAGGTTGGCGTGCGCGTCTCCAGGTTCGTTGCAGAGAAGGGCCAGAAGAAGCTCTTCAATGCGCGTACTTGAGGTCCTGTATGTAGGCCCTGACTTCAAGCGCCGCTTTGGCGCCGCTGCCCGCCGCGGTAATCGCCTGCCTGTAGATGTGGTCCGCGACGTCTCCCGCGACGAAGACGCCATCTATGGCTGTCTTGACCTCGTCTTTAGCTACAAGGTAGCCGGCCTGGTCGAGCGCCAGCTTGCCTTCGAGGAACTTGGTGTTGGGCTGATAGCCTATCGCGACGAAGACACCGCTTATCGGCATCTCTGTGACCTCGTTCGTAATCACGTTCTTGATCTTGACTCCGGAGACCTTCGCGTCGCCGGTTATCTCTTCTACTGCGCTGTTCCAAATGACCTTTATCTTCGGGTTTGACTTGACGCGCTCCTTCATTATGTTGCTGGCCCTGAACTGGTCGCGCCTGTGCACTATCGTGACGCTGTTCACAAACTTCGTGAGGAAGAGCGAATCCTCCATCGCGGTGTCGCCGCCGCCAACGACAATCACGTCTTTGCCCCTGTAGAACGGTGCGTCGCACGTTGCACAGCTGCTCACGCCCTTGCCCACGAACTTCTGCTCCGATGGTATGCCGAGCCATTTGGCCGACGCGCCGGTGGCTATGATTATGCTGTTTGCCTCGAAGCTCTGCGACGTTGTCTTTACCTTGAACGGCCTTACCGAGAAATCCACCCCTGTGACGTCCTCGCCTACGAACCTTGAGCCGAACTTCTCGGCCTGCTTGCGCATCAGGTCGACCAGCTCGCTGCCCCCTACGCCTTCAGGGAACGCAGGATAGTTCTCCACCTCAGTAGTCAGTATCAGCTGCCCGCCTGCACTAACGCCGGTTATGACCAGGGGCTTGAAATCTTCTCTTGATGTATAGAGCGCGGCCGTTAGCCCAGCGGGTCCCGCCCCTATTATTATTACGTCTTCGACCATTTCTCACACCATTGGAATAGTAATGTATTAGTAATTTATTTCGCGTCCAACCTATTTAAAGATTGTCGTGTAAAGGAGCATGGCGACTTGATGCTTTATGTGAACGGCCTGGCGATAGCACTCGACAGGCATGAGAGCGGTGCCGACATCAATTTCGTGTCGCACGCACACACCGACCACATAGCCGCAGCGAAACGCTCGAATCCCGTCTGCGCCAGTGCCGAAACGCTCGCACTGATGGACGCTGCATACGGCATAAGGGCAACGACCGTCAACGGCGG
>DAHWAI010000047.1:0-16640 GCA_027327295.1 Microcaldota archaeon | reverse complement strand
TGTTGCCCCTGCCTACGGAACCGTCGTCGCCTGCCTCGCAGCTCAGGCCGGATTTTGTCAGGTAAAAGATGTTATGGGCTTTGTCGTCGCCGTTGTTCACCACCACTTCCAAGTCATGGTCAGAAAGCCCCGATGCGAATTTGCGTATGTCCTCTGCCACCTGCTCTTTCATGCTCAGATAGTCGTCAGCGTCCTTCACATGCTGCGCGACGAACGCTATCGCGACCGTGAGCGTTATCGAATCGCCGTCGCGGACGCCCATCACTTTCACGTCCTCGCCTACGGCAGGCATCTTCCGCTTGTATTCATCTCCGTTGAGCATGTGCTCCGTCCCAAGCACCAGGCGTTCCGTCGTGGTGAACGGGGCAAACCCTATACCGAACGACGTGTCATTCGCAAGGGGCACGCCCGAACCGTTGGCGAATATTCTGACAAGGTCATCCGAACCCCTCACTATCTTCGATGATATCGACGTTTCGCTGGCGATATCGAGGAAGCGCGTGTGCTCCTTGAGGTACGAAGCGGCAGACTCGACAGCTATCTTGTCGACAGGGATTTGAATACCATGATGCTCCTTCACCGCCCTGCCGGTCAGTATCACTTCTATGGGACGCGTTATATGCGCGCTGCCGAAGCGCACCTCAGAGCTTCCTCCTATTATGAGACCTTTGTCGACGTTATGGTGAAGCACTTCGCCCGCGGCGTCAATGTAGGCGTTGGACAGGTCGATGCTCACGCGCTCCATTATGCCGTCTATCAGGCTGTCCGGATGCCCCATGCCCTTCCTCTCGACGTACTCGACCCGCTGTTCCTCCAGCCTCGGGTAGCCGTTCCTTGATACTCGTATATTGCTCATCGTCCCACTAGTGCAAATGCGATGTTCTGCGTTCGCGGATAATAACCGCGAGCACGAATTCCGCGTACCTGCGTAAACGTATGATGCATGTACGATGAGGACCATTGCATTCCTGCCCATATTAGGGTTGGTGCGCGCAATATTCACATATGAATAAAATCAGGGCTGCGATTATTCTTTCTTTGGCGCCCGGGCCCTCGCACGTATGTCGAGAATCTTGTCCAGGAGCTGCCTTTCTTGGTCGTTGAGCAGCGAGGAGAACTCACCATTCAGCATGCGCGCGTCCTCTGCGCCGACGCGAGTGTAGAGCATCTGGCTGTCGCGCACCTGCCTGCCGAACGCGGGCTCGTCCATCGACATCGCGACGCGGTCCCCCTTCCTCGCGCCGGGGAGCGGCGACTTCTCGTTCTGTATGCCCTTTATCTTCCCGACCACCTCGCCGGTGTCGTTCATCAAAAGGTTCCCGGGCTTGATGTTCCCCGCGATCACCTCTATCCCGAATATTGCAGGGTGCGAGACCCTGAAGCACGTGCCAGGCATGACCATCACCTGCGCGGGCATCACGAGCTTCTCCTCTATCAGCTTCGCCCTGTTGGCCCTGCGTGCGGCGGCGAACTCCTTGTAGTCATCGACCAGCTTGTAGATTATCCCGTTGCTTATCATCTTCACGCCGCTCGAGGCGGCGGCTTCCTCTGCATCCTGGTCTACGCCCACATTGAACGCCAGCACCACGGCGTACAGAGGGTCGGTGCCGTTCATAGAGAACGCGTCTATGACGTCGCGCTTCGTGACGTTGCCGATGCCCTTCTTGCTGATGCTTATCTTCTCTGCATCTAACAGCTTCGACAGGGCCTCGAGGCCGCCGATGGAATCAGACTTCAAGATGATGCCGGCCTTTGCGGTCTCGAACACTGACCCGAGCTCAGAGCCTATCTCCTCCTCATAGTTAGTGTCAGTAACCTGTATGACCGGCGATCCTGGTATCGCCTCGTCGAGTCCGAGGGCGCTCACCTTTATGCCTGAGGCCGCACTGGCAGATTCGACATAACTGAAGCTGCTGCCCGACGATTCGCGCATCTCATGGAGAGGCTTGGGCTTCAGGAGGGCCTTTATCTTTGAGGTGCCGATGGCACCGTCGAGCCGCGCGAAAGCAATGGTGTCGTTGACCTTTAGCGTACCGTCGTAGAGTATGACGTCGATGGTCATGCCCATTCCACGCTCCTCTTTCTTCTCCAGTATGCTGCCCTTGCCGGGTCCGTTGACCTCTATGTTGAGCTTCATCTCCAGGAAGCGCTGCGCCAGGCCGGACACGAGCAGCAACAGCTCAGGTATGCCCTCGCCCGTCTTCGCGCTGAGGGGAACCACGGCCAGTTCGCTCTGGAAGTTGGTGACGTTGCTGAAGATGTCGCTAGAGAATCCCTGCTCGCTCAGGCGCCCCACGAGCTCATACAGCTTCGTGTTCAGCGTTTCGGTAACGCGCATATCCTGCTGCTTCAGCGACTCGGCGAAGCTCATAGTCTTTGGCGTGCGCCAGCCTGTGAGCAGGTCTATCTTGTTCGCAGCCACGACGAACGGGGTCTTGTAGCTCTTCAGTATCTTTATGGCCTCGATGGTCTGCGGCTCGAAACCCTTCATTATGTCGACCACTAGTATGGCCATGTCTGCGACACTGCTGCCTCTGCTCCTCAGGTTGGTGAAGGCTGCGTGACCTGGCGTGTCTATGAATAGGAGCCCCGGTATCTTCAGGTTTATGTTTGCGCCAGGAATGGCCGAGCATATCTTCTTTATCACGTCTATGGGCACCTCGCTGGCGCCTATGTGCTGCGTTATGCCGCCGACCTCCTTCGCCGTTATCGACGTATTGCGGATGCGATCGAGTAGGGTAGTTTTGCCGTGGTCGACGTGCCCCATCACGACTATTATAGGCTGGCGTATCATGCTTAGCACCTCGCACCGTGCTGCGAATAAGCTTGAGTATGTGCTATTATTGGTCCGGCAAGGTATTTACTTCTTGCCTACCTGTAGTCGCCGCTCCCGTGTATGGTGCCGTTCTCCTTCCGCTTCCTGAGCTTCTCTATGTTGGAGTTCGCTATCTCATCCATGCTTATGTCCATCTCCGAGGCTATGCGTGCCACATACCAAAGTATGTCTCCCAGCTCCATCTTGATGCCCTCTCGGTCGGGCACGGCGCCGTCTCTAGCTATCTTCTTGACCTTGTTGAGCAGTTCGCCGACCTCTCCCGCAAGACCCAGCGACGGATAGAATATGCCGCCTTTCAGTTCTGCCGGATATACTGCAGTGGCGCCCGCGCTTTCCTGGTACTCGTTTATCTCCATTCCTACACCTGGAAGGAGCTTGGATGACACCCTTTTTATTGTTTCGCGCCAAAGCGTATTGATGGTTCTCATGATGGAACGTACACTGGTGCTGGTCAAGCCAGAGGGCGTCAAACGCGCACTCATCGGCAAGGTCATAGGAAGGTTCGAAGATACTGGCCTGAAGGTCACGGCGCTCAAGATGCTGCTCCCAAACAGGGACATAGCAAGCAGGCACTACCCGCTTGACGAGGAGTGGTACACAAACGCCTGGAAAAATACCAAGAAAGGTTACGACGAGAAGGGCCTTGAGTTTAAGGAGACGCCACTGCAACTTGGGGAGCGCGTCAGGAGCTGGCTCATAGAGAGCTTGACCAGCGGACCAGTTGTGGCCATGGTAGTCGCGGGCAACGACGCCATAGCTTCTGTGCGCAAGATCGCGGGCGCGACGGCCCCGAACAGGGCCGATCCTTATAGCATACGCGGCATGTACTCTACGGACTCATACGACCTATCCGACACCAGACGGAGAGTCGTCAGAAACATAGTGCACGCTTCCGATTCGGTGCCCACCGCGGAGCGCGAGATAAAGGTCTGGTTCACTGACAATGAGATATCAGATTACAAGCGGGCGGACGAGGACGCGGTGTATTAGAATCAGTTCCTGTACTTGAGTTCATCGCTCATCATGTCGGGGTTCCACATCGGATCCCAGACGAGCTCCAGTTCCACCTTGGCTATTCCCTGCAGCGCCTCGAGCCTCAGCTGCGCGTCGGCGAGTATGAGCGACGTTACGGGGCACATCGCGCTCGTCATGGTCATGATGACCTTGACGTTGTTGTCCGCGACCTTTATGTCGTAGATAAGCCCAAGATCCACTATGTTGGCATCTAGTTCGGGATCCTTGCACTGCTTGAGCGCGCCAATGACATCGTTTATCGCCACCATCCAACCACCTTATTCTACAGCATTAGTGTCGCGTCCTTTATAAAGGGGTTTGCGTCGCTGAAACTTTACTGTTATATACAAATAGCCCTTGCCAAGCTGCTTTTCCCTGTTCTTCTTTGTTGTTTGTTGCTAGGACATCCATAACGTATATGCTTTGAGGCAGTCCCTTGGCATTAGTCGACCGCAGATTCGAGCATAGTAAGGGTGCATTCGCCTGCATCCAACTTTACTTTTATACCTAGAGGCACGGTGGTTATGTATTTGCCGTGGCAGCATGAAAATTCTATGAATGTGGGCTTCTTCTGCATCTTGCTTGTCATGGTGTCCTGCATTGCGCTGTGCATCGTCGCACTTATGTAATCCTCAAGGAAGAGGTTCTTGAAAATATATGAGGTGGCGCTCTGCGTGCCGGCTATGCCCTCTATGGCGAAGTTCGGCATCTGGCCGAACACAACGCCGTTGGCCCGCTGCAGTATTCCGCGAAGCACGAGCGAGGAAAGCAGGTTGTCGAGCATCCATGGCTCTATGTTTACGTCTTCGAAGAACATGATTTTACCTTCGGAATCGGGTATGTACTTTGTGCCTATGACCAGCGAGAAAACAGACAAGTTGCCCCCCATGAGGCGGCCGTAGGCCGTGCCGTCATTTATGACGCGCGACCAGCTAGCTTCCATTGGGTTCCTGAGAGCGACCTTGTCGCCATTGCTGACTATGTTCATCAGCGTGCTCCAATTGAGCTCGGCAGCGAACTTGTCCTCTTCTGCAAGGTCTATGAGCATAGGACCCTGGAAAGTAGCGAGGTGCGCCTTCTGCATGAAGGCAAGCTCTAGCAGAGTGATGTCGCTGTAGCCTATGAACACCTTCGGATGGTCCTTTATAATGTCATAATCTATTATGTTGAGCAAGTCTATGGCTCCAGCGCCGCCTTGCAGGGCCATTATGGCGTCAATCTTGTCGCTTTTGAATGCGTTCTCTATCTCGTTTTTCCTTATGGCGTCCCCTGCAGTAAGGTACCTGGTGGGAGACTCCCTCGTAAGGCTCGGGGAGAGGCTTGCCTTGAAGCCATGCTTCTCTATGAACTTTACGGCGTTCGGCAGGCTGCCAGTAGACATGGCCGCACTGGAGGGCGCGATTATCTTTATTGTGCCGCCGGGCTTCAGCCTTGGAGGCTTTATCACTGATTCGTGCATGATGGATATTCCACGCCAGCCTTGCTAATTATGGCCAACCGCAAGAGTAATTAGGCCCGAAAACTTAAAAGTGCTCCTATCATAGCAGGAAAGAGAAAAGGAAAGGAAAAGGAATAAAATGCCAAAAAAAGAAAATGGCAAAGCGTAAGCTTGATCAGCCGCTCAGGCTTATCTCTATCTGCACAGTATCAGGCACAGGTATGCGCATAACCTGCCTGAGGGCCTGGTCGTTGACGTACAGCTGTATAAGCCGTTTGTGGATGCGGAGCTCCCACTTCTCGTAGGTGTGGCTGCCGTCTGCGCCGGGAGCCTTCCTTGTTGTCTGGCTTATGCGCTTCGTCGGCAGCGGTATAGGACCCCTGAACTTCACGCCTATCGATACCGCGATGTCGCGTATCTGCTTCATCACCGAATCGGCATCGGCCTGCGAGATGCTCGCGAGCTTTATCACTGCTATATTTGCCACGCCACTACCTCAGCTCACTTGCTGCCCGCCGCAGCAGGCGTTATGTCCAGTATGACGCCCGCACCGACCGTCTCTCCCATATCCCTGATGGCGAACCTGCCGAGGGGCGGGAAGTCGCTGAACTTCTCCACGCATACGTTCTTCGTGGGCTTGATCTTGACTATGGCGATGTCGCCGGTCTTGATCGTCTCTGGGTTCTTCTCGAGCGTCTGGCCCGTCTTCGGGTCCTTCTTCTCGAGTATGTCCGAGATCGTGCAGGCTATCTGCGCGGTGTGGATGTGGAACACAGGCGTGTAGCCCTTGGCTATAACATTCTGGTGGTGCAGTACGATTATCTGCGCGGTGAACTCGCTTGCCACGGCAGGCGGGTTGCTCGACGGGCCTATGACATCGCCGCGCCTTATGTCCTTCTTCTCGACGCCCTTGATGTTGAAGCCGATGTTGTCTCCAGGTTCAGCCTTCTGCAGCGCCTGGTGGTGCATCTCGATACTCTTGACCTCGGTCTTGACGCCTGCAGGCATTATTATTATCTGGTCGCCTGGCTTGACGGTGCCTGACTCGACCCTGCCTACAGGCACGGTCCCGAAGCCTGATATGCTGTAGACGTCCTGTACCGGCAGCCTGAGCGGCTTGTCGGTCGGCTTTGCTGGCACGGAAAGGTTGTCGAGCGCCTCGAGCAGCGTCGGACCGTTGTACCACGGCAGCTTGTCGGACTTCTTGGCAAGGTTGTCGCCTTGAAGCGCAGAGTATGGCACTGCAGGCATCGCGTCGACGTTCTTGTAGCCCAGGCTCTTCAGCAGGTCCTTCACCGCCTTGGCAGCGGCATCGTACTTAGCCTGCTCAAAATTGACCATGTCCATCTTGCTTATGCCTATTATCACCTGGCCTATGCCGAGGACGTTCGCCAGTATTGCGTGCTCCCTTGTCTGGGCCTGCGGGCCGTCTGCCGCGCTGCACACCAGCACAGCCGCGTCGGCCTGGCTCGCGCCCGTTATCATGTTTTTCACGAAGTCCCTGTGGCCAGGTGCGTCTATTATAGTGAAGTAGTACTTGTTGGTCTTGAAGTCCCTGTGCATGATGTCTATGGTTATTCCGCGCTCGCGCTCCTCCTTGAGCTGGTCCATGACGAATGCAAACTCGAACGTCGGCCTGTTCATCTGCTGGGTTATCTCCTTGTACCTGTCTATGTCTCTCTGCGTTATCACGCCGGTTTCGTAGAGCAGGCGTCCTACCGTAGTCGACTTCCCGTGGTCGACGTGTCCTATGAAGATCAGATTAAGGTGTGGTTTGTCTGCCATTTGGTTCACCATTTTTAATATCATACACTGCTGTGCATTACCTCATTTTGCTGCCTCTCGGGGCGTAGGTAAGAGTGAAGCACCTAGCCCTGACATAGTATAAGCCGCTGAATAAGGCTTTGACGATTAAATTTCCTACGCTAAGATATTTATTACTATCCCCGTTGAAACGCGCTGTTGGCGGATGCGTCATGGCAGCCTTGAAATGCGAAAAGATGCGATACGCTTTTATATGTTCCTAGGAGTATATGCACGCCGCAAGGCACCAAGGTGACACAATGGCAAAGGCAGAAGAAGAGGAAGACGACGACGATGAGGAAGAGGACGACGAGGACGACATGGACGATGACAACACCGATTACTAGGCCATATGGGCGGTCGTGGCTACGGCCACGGGTGTTGGATTAGTTTCTTTTATTTATTTTGCATTGCATGTTTCGGCTTTTTTCTTTCTAAGTATTTGCGGCAGTGCCATATTCAGGTTGAAGGGCGGCACTTCGAAGCAAGGCAAGGTATAAAAGGATTGCAGGCGTTTATTAGATATTGTGCAGCTGCTGCGCCTGCAGCAGAGGCAGCGCATTGTAGGACGTGGTGCATTGGTAAACGGAATAGAACTCACAGTCGCGGGCGCGCTGGTCACGGACGATGGTCGTGGCATAGCCAGGATCGACTCCAAGGGCAGGAAGCTCCTTGGCGTGATAAGCGGCGACATAGTCGAGATCAAGGGCAAACGCAGGTCCACTGCCGCAGTAGTCTGGCAGGCCCACCAGCAGGATGAGGGGCTCGACTTCATACGCATAGACGGTTATATAAGGCAGAACGTGGGCCTTGGCATAGGGGACAAGGCATTTGTGACCAAGGCGCAGGTTAACGACGCGGAGCGCGTCATACTCGCACCGCCGCAGAACCAGCGCACTCCCATAAGCCCAGATTTCGCAGAATACGCTAAAAACAAGCTGGAGAACAAGCCGCTGGTCAAGGGCGACGTGGTTCCGGTGCCCATGTTCGGCTACGTCTTCAACTTCATCGTCGCGCAGGTGACGCCGCACGGCGTCGTTAGGGCGACGTCGAACACAGAGGTAGTGGTCAAGACCGAGCCTGTATCGGAGTCGCTCGTCAGGATAGGAGAGGTACACTACGAGGACATAGGCGGCCTGAAGAACGAGATACAGAAGATACGCGAGATGGTCGAGCTGCCCATTCGCTACCCTGAGCTGTTCGAGAGGCTGGGTATAGAGCCCCCGAAGGGGGTGCTGCTCTACGGCGCCCCTGGCACGGGCAAGACGCTGCTCGCCAAGGCAGTGGCGAACGAGAGCGACGCGCATTTCATAGATATATCAGGGCCGGAGCTCGTGAGCAAGTTTGTGGGAGAGAGCGAGGAGCGCCTGAGGAGCATCTTCGAGGAGGCGAAGGAGAAGGCGCCAACCATAATATTCATGGATGAGATTGATGCCATAGCGCCTAAGCGCGAAGAGGCGACAAACGAGGTCGAGCGCAGAATGGTATCGCAGCTGCTTACGCTCATGGATGGGATGGGTTCCCGCGGACAGGTCATAGTGATAGGCGCGACCAACAGGCCCAATGCAATAGACCCGGCACTCAGGAGGCCGGGCCGCTTCGACCGCGAGCTCGAGATAGGCGTGCCAGACAGAAACTCCAGGAAGGAGATAATACAGATTCACATTAGGAACATGCCGGTAGCGAAGGACGTCAATATCGAGGAGCTCGCAGACATGACGCACGGGTACACAGGTGCAGACATAACGTCGCTCGCGCGAGAGGCGGCGATGGCAACGCTGAGGCGCCTGCTGCCCAAGATAATCGACAAACGTTCCGTGCCCAACGAGCTGCTGATGAGCCTCGAGGTCTCGAAGAACGACTTCGTGGATGCGTTCAGCGCGATACAGCCAAGCGCGCTCCGCGAGGTGTTCATCGAGCGGCCGAACGTGCACTGGGATGACGTCGGCGGGCTCGACAACGTCAAGGCGCAGCTCAAGGAAGCTGTAGAGCTACCGATAAAGAAACCGCAGACCTTTGAGAAGATGGGCATACGGCCGATCAGGGGTGTAATGCTCGTCGGGGCGCCAGGAACCGGCAAGACCCTTCTTGCGAAGGCCGTGGCCACTGAGCGCGAATCTAACTTCATATCAATAAAGGGGCCAGAGTTCCTCAGCAAGTACGTAGGCGAGAGTGAGAAGGCGGTGCGCGAGGTCTTCAGGAAGGCGAAGATGGCGTCTCCTTGCATAATATTCATAGACGAAATAGACTCTATAGCGTTCTCGCGCAACGGCGACTCCGGCGACTCGATGGTGACTGAGCGCGTCGTTGACACGCTGCTCACTGAGATGGACGGGCTGCAGGAGCTGAAGAATGTCATAGTCATAGCCGCGACCAACAGGCCCGACATAATAGACCCCGCTCTGCTCAGGCCAGGCAGGTTTGACAAAATAATCGAGATACCGATGCCAGATGAGCGCATGCGTGCCGAGATACTCAAAGTGCACACCAGGCGCATGCCGCTGGCGAAGGACGTTATCATAGAGGAGCTCGCGAAGGCCACGGAAGGGTATACAGGCGCGGAGATAGAGAACCTGACACGCGAAGCAGGCATGAACGCGATAAGGAACGACGCCACTACCGTCGCGAAGGCAGACTTTGAGTACGCGCTGACTGAGATACGGCCTGCGGTGCCGCGGGAACTAGCGGAGCGCATACGGCGCTTCAAGGACGAGCCGGAGAACATGTACAGGTAGCGGCTGCCGCTTAGATAATATTTAACACACTTAGGTGAGTTTCTGAAGATAGTTTATTCCGACAAAAAATCAGGGAGGAGCGCGCAGGCAGAGGTGAGCGAGGAGATGAAACCGACGCTCATGAACAGGAAGGTTGGGGAGGTCATTGACGGCGCCGTCATAGGCCTGAGCGGCTGCAAGCTGCAGATAACGGGAGGTTCGAGCAAGAGCGGCTTCCCGATGGAGAGCTCGCTCGCCGGCACCGGCAAGGCAGGCGTACTCAAGCTTGTGAGCGCGTCTGGCAAGCACAAGGGTCTGCGCAGGCGCAAGACGGTCGTCGGACCTGTGATAAGCGACGACATAGAACAGATAAACGCAGTCATAGTAGAGTACGGTGCAAAGCCCGCTGATGAGATATTCCCCAAGAAGGAGAAGAAGACCGCGGAGCAGGGCGAGGAGCAGAAGTAAGGGCATATAAGATGGACAAGCTGAAGCAGAGCGTGCTCAACATAGGCACGCTCGGGCACATAGACCATGGGAAGACGTCGCTAGTCAAGGCACTGACCAACGTGTGGACCGATAGGCACAGCGAGAGCCTGAAGCGCAACATGACAATCAAGCTAGGTTATGCCGACACTGTGATAAGGAAGTGCGAGGGCTGCGAGGGCCCCGAGGCTTACACCGTGGCAGACAAGTGCCCGGAGTGCGGCGGCGAGGCGAGGCCGCTCATGCGCATATCGATCCTCGATGCGCCAGGTCACGAGACGCTCATGGCCACCGCGATAGCGGGCGCCAACATAATCAACGCGATACTCTTCGTCATAGCGGCGAACGAGCCGTGCCCGATGCAGCAGACGAAGGAGCACCTCATGGTCATAAACCTGCTCGGCATCAAGGATGCCATAGTGGTGCAGAGCAAAGTGGATATAGTAGGCAAGGAGGGGGCGCTCAAGCATTATAGGCAGATAAAGGAGTTCCTGAAGGGCAGCGTGATAGAGAACGCGCCCATAATACCTATCATGACGAACCAGGGCATCAATGTCGACGTGCTGCTGGAGCGCATAGCGAACCTGCCTAAGCCCAAGCACGACCCTGAGGCCGAGCCGTTCATGTACGTGGCCAGGTCGTTCGACGTCAACAAGCCCGGGGCCAAGATAGGCAGCCTCAAGGGAGGTGTAGTCGGGGGCACGCTGGTCAGGGGCGAGCTGAAGAAGGGCGACGAAGTGGAGATACGCCCTGGAATAAAGGTGGGCGCACACAAGCGCGAGGTATACAGGCCCATAATCACGACCATCGATGCCATAAGCAACGGCGCCGAGGAGCTCGACGAGGCGCTGCCAGGGGGCCTGATAGGGCTGAGCACAGAGATAGATCCGACGTTCACGAAGGCGGACGGCCTCGTTGGCAACGTCGTCGGCAGGAAGGGCAAGCTGCCGGAGGTGCTCAACAGCGTCGCTATAACTTACCACTCGCTTGCGAGGACCGACCTGCAGGAGAGGGGCTTCTCGGACAACGAGCCTATAATCCTGAGCGTCGGCACACTCACGGTCGTGGGTTACGTCGAGCAGGCGAAGAAGAACGCACTGAAGATAGAGCTCAGACACCCGATATGCGCCGAGAAGGGCATAAAGATGGCGATAATGAGGAACATCGGCCAGAGATGGAAGCTGACCGGCTGGGCGACTATGGCGTGAGCCTCTTCCTGTCGCGTGGGAACATCGCAGCCTCGCGTATGTTCTGCGACCCTGTTATCTGCATCGCGATTCTTTCAAGACCTATGCTCCAGCCGGCATGGGGCGGCGCACCACACCTGAATGCGTTTACGTAGAACTCGAAGCCCTTGGGGTCCATGCCCTTCTTCTTTATCGCCTCTATGAGCATCTCCGGCTGATGGATCCTCTGCGCCCCGCTGCATATCTCCATGCCCTTGTAAAGGAAGTCGAAGCTGTTCGAGAGCTCGGGGTTCTTGTCGTTGGGCCTCGAGTAGAAGGCGCGTATTGCCGTCGGGTACTCCTTGACTATGATTGCGTCACCGTAGAGCTCCCCTATCTTCTTTTCGCTCTCTCTTGAAAAGTCCTCGCCATACTTGGCGTTTGAGCCGTTCTCGTTGAGCTTGTCTATTGCCTCCGCATATGTTATGATCTTCGGCTGCGGAACCTTCAGCTCGATGCCCAAAGTGTCGAGCTCATTAGCATTCTGTTTTTTTACCGCTTTGACCATGTCGACGACCGTCGCACCCAGCAGTTCTATCACGTCGTCGTGGTCCGCGAAGCCCACTTCTATATCCATCTGCGTGGATTCGTTGAGATGGTACACAGTGTTGGATTTCTCCGCCCTGAACACCGGCGTCACGGTGAAAACCCTGTCCATGCCCCCTATTATCGCGAGCTGCTTGTACAGCTGCGGGGACTGGGCCAGGTACGCCTTGCTTTCAAAGTACTGCACGGAGAACAGGTCAGTGCCGCCCTCGGTCGCCTCGGCGACTATGGACGGCGTGCGTATTTCCGTAAAATGTCTCTTAGTAAACTCGTCTCTGAAGGCGCCCAGGATCGTGGATTCTATCTTGAATATCGAGGATGTCTGAACGCGCCTTAGGTCTATCTGCCTGTTGTTGAGGCGCACGTCAAGGTCCGCTGGCACCTTGCCGGTTACCTCGAACGGTATGCTTGTCGAGAGCGGATTGACGTTCTCGACCTTCTTCGGCACGACCTCGAAGCCCTTCCTCGCTTCCTTGTTGGCGCGCACCGTGCCGGTTACGACTACGACACTCTCCTTTGGCAGCGACATCTTCTTTATTATCGACTCGTCAATGGTACCCTGCTTGCCTATCACCTGCACTATGCCGGTGCTGTCCCTGAGCAGCAGGAAGGTCATCTTGCCCAGCTCCCTGACCTCGTGGACCCAGCCCGCGAGCGTCACCTCCTTGCCGTCCATCGCAGCTGAGAGTTCCCCTATGAAGTTAGTGCGCATCATTATACCATGCCGTGAATGCAAAACACGCTCTAATATGAAGTGCACCCATTAAAAGGCTTGTCTGCGCCGTACGCCAAGCTTCCGCTGCGCCGCCGTTAGGACCGCAAGAAATAGCGGCAGGCTCACTTCTCGAGCACTATCTGTATAGCGCTGACCTTGGACCTCGTGCCGTCCTCGTTCGTCAGCTCCTCGGAAGAGGTGCTTATGCTGCGTTCCTTCAGTGCAGGCATGAACTTATGGAGGACTATCTCCTTCACGTCAACGGCCCTCGATATAGCGTTGCCGCGCGCCTTGATGGTCACCGCCGGAACCCCGTTGTTGAACTGCGTAACCACTGCCAGCACGTAGTTCATCGTCGGCTTCTTGCCTATGTATACTATGTTCTCTAGGTTGCGGTTCGTTGCGGGTGCCATGTTCTCGTCCATTAGATCACTCCTGTTTGTAGGTTAGCCAGCGGTGCAGTTCGCCTGCACATGTATGCATGGACCGCGGCGCATGCGCCGAAAGCCGTCTGCAGTAGGATTCTGCGGGCAAGGTATTTAGCCTTTGCTGGATTGCAGAGGAACAGAATCGGCGGCTCACTTTTTGGCCTTGGATTTGGAGGTTATTATCTTCTCCTCCTTGTCTAAGTCTACAGGCACCCCGAGCTCCGAGAGCGTGTGCAGCGGGTAGACAAGAGAGATTCTGCGCAGTAGCTCGGCCTCGTGCTTTATCCCCGCCTGCTCGGCAAGCGGCATCTCCGCGCGGAGCGAGCGCTGTATACGCGAGAGTAGCTCCTCTGCGATCTCGAGCAGGCGCTCGTTGGGTATGCGGTTCTGCCGCACCATGTCCGTGGCTATCGCCTCTCCGCGCGCCGCGGCATCGCTCGTGCCGTCGAAGACCTTCCCGAAGGAGCGCATGAACTCCGGCATAACAGCGTAGAACGCCTTGTAGAACGTCGCGCCAAACGTCGAACCGTAGGCTTGCCTGAAAAGCACGTTCATGGAGACCATGCGCTCCGGCCACTTCTCTAGTGATTCCAGATACTCGAAGACCTCGTTCACCTCTTTAGTCGGCTCTATGGGCTTGTAGCCCATCCCGTCCATCAGGTTCTTAGTGGCTCTCAGGCGCTTCTCATACATATCTGCCATCTCGGCGAGCTGCAGCGCGCACTCGCGTTCCGTCGGGTCTGGTTTCGAAACCCACTCCCTCGCTATGCGCGCACATTCTGCCTCACCGTAGTAGAACAGGCTCAGAATGCGCACTACCGTGTCCATCTGGAACGTGGTGTTGTTCGGCAGCCTTACGTAGCTGTTCGTGACCACCCCCTTCTTGCGCTTTACGTCAATGAAGCTCGTAGCGCGCTTTATCGCGTTGATTGGGTCGGCGCTCACGTAGTCGGAGACGTATGGTTCAAGCCACATTGGCACGTTGTACTTCTTCAGCAACGGAGTAAGCATACTGACCTTGCGAGCCATTTCACCACCCACTATACATAAGTATAACCGAGTTATAATCTATAAATGTTCCCAAATTTTTAAGTTGACGAGAACATGGTCGGAAGAGGAAGGCTCAAGCCTTCCTCTTCTTGCTGCCCAAGCGCGGCTTCAGCACCCGGCTGTACAGCACATACGCCACGACCGCCACGATCACAGCGTATACGGCGTCGGCTGTTATGCCGCCTGCTCCTGAGGAGCTGCCATTTCCAACGCTGATGTAGTAGGCGTTAGAGCCGGAGTACTGCTGATTGGCCGAGCCGTTGGGCTGCCTCCACTGCTCGTACAGCGTCACGGGGTACTTGCCTGGGTTGCCGTTAGAGTCGGCGCTGGCGTAGAAGGTGACGTTCGTCTCCTGGCCGGGAGCGAGGCTCGTTATGTAATTGTTGGCGTTTATCACTGTTACAGGATAGATGGACTGCAGGCTGAGATACACGTCCTGCGCCGCCTCGTTGCCGGTGTTCTTTATGGAGAACGTCACTGGAACGTACGACGCGCCTGGAGCTATCGGCCCGCTGACTGACGTAACATTGAACAGCGCAGACCGCTGCACGTTGATCGGCACGTATTGTATGCCTGATACGGTGGCCGAATGGTCTGCATTCTGGTACGTGACGTTCACAGGAAGCACATAGCCGCTTGCACTGGTTGTGCGATTGGCACTGACGAAGACATTCTCGACCGCTGAGGCGGATGGCCCCAGCGTGCCTATGAAGAACGTCGAGGCGGCTCCCCCTGAAGTTATGTACGGGCTGGAACCGACAGCTATGCTGACGTTCTTGGCGATGCCTCCCCCGACGTTCTGCACCATCAGCTGTATTGTAGTGTTGGAGCCAGAGTAGAGCTGGGCAGGCATGGAGCCGGCGATGCTCGCGACCACGTCAGGGCTTGGCACCAGCACTTCCACCGGAGCGCTGACGTTCTGCACGTAGGCAGTTCCTTGCGGCGAGGTATAGGTGATGCGTAGCGGTATGTAGTGCGTGCCTGCGCTTATGTTAGTAGCGGCGTACATCGACACGCTTGCCGTTTCCGGTACGCCCTCAGCAAGCGTCCCGAAGCTTACCCTGCCTGCACCAGAGACGTACAGGCCGCTGGAGTTCAGTATGGTGACGTTGGCGCCTCTTGCCGCGTCAGTGCCGCTGTTCTCCGCGTTGAGCATCAGCGTGAACTGGGTGCCAGGGGTTATCTGTGGTGAAGGTGTCGCCGTGACTGATACGCCGGGGTTGCCGTACACGTAGATGTATATGGGCATCAAGGAGGAGCCGGGCTCATTGTTCGATGACGTACCTGATACGGATGGTGCGGACGACTCGTATGTCGCCATCACGTCTACAACATATTCGCCTGCAGGCAGCGAGGCTGGTATGCGCAGCGTGTAGGTAAACCTTGAGTAGCCGAAGCCGCCGAAGAGGCCTGAACCGATGCTATCCACCAGGAAGGTGTAGGAGGGAGAGACGTTTATAATGGGGCTCTGGCTGACCAGCTGTATGTTTACGTTATTCAGCGGGTTGCCATAAGAGTTGTAGAGCTGAAACTGCACCGTTATGTTGTTTCCAGCCACAACGGGCTGGGGGCTCACCGCTAGGTTGGCAAGGCTCAGCGCGCCGGAGACGTAACTCGTGCCTGTCTGCGCGGCGGCGACGCCCGCCGTTCCAAGCAGCAGCAACAGCGCTGCCATTGCCGTGACGAAAAATCTGTTTGCCATCTTAACACCTGTTCTAGTATATTTCCGAATCATGCGAATCACCTATATTGTCTTCTTGAACACCTTGAAGCCGAGCACCAGCATTACCACGGCGAACAGCGCCACGATGCCGACGTCGTATGCTGCAATGCCTATCGGGTACGAGCCGGTCATCATCACCTGCCTGATGCCGTCGGCAGCATACGTTAGCGGGTTAATCACGCTGAGCGGATAAACCCATGATGGCAGCGACGTGGTGGGGAAGAAGGCACCTGAGAGGAACCACAGCGGCAGCGTTATCGTCTGCGCCACTATAGTGTAGACCTCCACCCGGGTTATCCTTGACGCTATCAGTATGGTCAGGCCGCTGAAGCCGAGGGCCACGAACACTAGGAACACCATTATCCACAGCATGCCTGTGAACCCCATCGCTATCGTAGCGCCGTCCGCCATCCCTATGCCTAGGGCTACAAAGCCCGAGAACAGTGACTGCACAGTGCCTGCGAATATCCTGCTCAGCACTATTGCGTTCTTGTTTATCGGCGCTACGAGGAAGGCCTTGATGTTTCCAAGGGACCTGTCGCTTATTATCGACATGCCGCCGCCGAAGACGGAGCCAAAGGCCGCGACCATTATTAGTATGCCGCCTATCAGGAAGTCCTTGTAGCTGCCACTGGGACCCGAAAGCGGCAGGGCCGTGTAT
>DAHWAI010000044.1:0-11284 GCA_027327295.1 Microcaldota archaeon | reverse complement strand
GATAAACAACATGGTTGGCGAGCGCGATGGGATACACGAGCGCTACGACCAGTACATACGCGACCTTGAGCAGGACCCGTCCAAATTCGACGGCAAGACTGCCGAGCGCATAGAATCGCTGAGGAAGTTCGTGCTGGCAGTTGACGAGATATACGCGTTCATGCACTACTCTGCCGTGATGGGAGAATGGGCCGACGATGTGGTGATGCACGTGAAAGAGGAGAAGCCATTAGAAATACTGGAGCGCACCTCTGAAGGCCATGAGAGGGCCGATGCCGCGGCATTCGTGCTTTCTCTGAAGAGCTTTGCAAGGGAGAAGATATTCTCTGAGGAAGAGCGAATGCTTCTGGAAGAGACGTCCAGGGCAGGGTCAACGGCCCACAAGGGCCACGCACACAATTAAAGCGTTTTCCGCCTCAGTAATGTGATTGCAGTGGTAATGATGAAATACAGGCTCATAATCTTCGATCTCGGCGGGGTGCTCATAGAGTACAACGAACCCGAGTACTACGCATACCTCAGCTCAAAGTACAACCTCTCGTTACGGAGGGTGCAGAAGACGTTCGAGTCGCTCTCCCCTGCTTTCGAGACTGGAAAGATGACGCTCATGAGTTTCGAGACGCTTGCAGCTAAGGAGCTCGGCTTGAAGCCGAGCCAGCTCGAATGGTCCTACGCATTCAAGCGCCTGGCGAGCAAGAACAGGCACGTGGAGGCCCTGATAAAGAGGCTGCGAAAGAAGTACAAGGTGGCGCTGCTCACTAACAACAACCGCAGCAGGTATGAGATTGCAGCAGCCAAGTTTTTCGACCCGAAGATATTCGACCGGACGTTCGTGTCGTGTCTCATGGGCATGCGCAAGCCCTCAGCTTCAATATACAGGCGCGTCCTTTCGGAGATGGGCGTCAAGGCATCCGAAACAGTTTTCGTTGACAACATGGAAAAGAATGTCACTGGTGCAAACAGGGTCGGCATACGCGGCATACTATACACAAACTATACCAGGCTCGAGAATGAACTCAGGCACATCGGGGTGGCTGAATGACTTTCATATCATCGCTCAACGCCTTCGCGGAAAGGATGTTTGCAGGCAGGTGGATGGCAGGCGCAGGAGTCCACAACGCGCTGGAAGTGACCCGCAATCTAAACAACCGTGGCATACGCACGATAATAAACTACCTCGGGGAGGGGTACACCGACCAGTACAAGATAGATCGCACGGTCGACACATACATGCGCCTAATACGCTACATAGAGCAGACAAAGGCCGACGCAGACGTCTCAGTGAAGATGACGCAGCTCGGCCTCCTTCTGGGCAAGGACGAAGCAGCAAAGAACTACTCTGAGATACTCGCCGCAGCTAGGCGTGCGAAGGTCTTCATCTGGGTCGACATGGAGGACTCTGCCTACGTCGGCGACACAATAGACATATATACATCGCACATGGCTGGTGGCATGTGTGGCATATGCATACAGGCATATTTGAAGAGGAGCGAGAAGGACCTGCTCTCGCTGCTGAAGCGTGGCGCATCCATACGGCTTGTGAAAGGTGCATACAGTACCAGCAGGAACAAGGGTTACACTACCAAGGCCGAGGTGACGGATAATTTCTCCAAACTGATGAGCTTGCTGTTCGGCAATGGCAGTTCGTTCACCATCGCAACGCACGATCTCACGATGATTGACATGGCACTGCGGGCCAACAAGACTGCCAGGAAGGCAGTTACATACGCTATGCTGAAGGGCATACGCAACGGTTTTGCGGCTGAGCTGGCGAAGCAGGGCGAGAAGGTTTCTGTGTACGTGCCATTCGGCGAGGAATGGCTGCCGTACGCATACAGAAGGCTTAAAGAGGCTGGGCATCTCAAGCTAGTGCTGCAGTCGCTGTTCGAGAAGCAGGTGGTCTAAATGGAGGGCAACGAGCGTAACGAGGAGAAGAAGTTCAAGCTCACGGCAAAGAAGTCCGACAACCTTACCGACTGGTACACGCAGGTGATAATAAATTCAGAGTTCGCGGACTACAGCGCGGTGTCCGGCATGCTCGTCTACAGGCCAGACTCGTATTTCGCATGGGATGCCGTGAAGGAAGCGACCGACAGGCTCTTCAAGCTTGTCGGAATACAGAACGTCTACTTCCCGCTGCTCATACCCGAGCGCCTGCTCGTCAAGGAGAAGGAGCATATAGCGGGCTTCACTCCGGAAGTGGCATGGGTCACGCATACAGGCACATCCGAGCTCAGCGAGCGCCTGGCCATAAGACCTACTTCAGAGACGATAATGTACGACAGCTTTTCAAAGTGGATACGCTCGTGGCGCGATCTTCCTCTGCAGTACAACATATGGGCTAGCGTGGTGCGCTGGGAGTTCAAGCACCCAACACCGTTCCTCAGGAGCAGGGAGTTTCTGTGGAACGAGGGCCACAGCGTCTTCGCAACTAAGGCCGAGGCCGAGGCCGAGCGCGACATTATACTTGACATATTCGAGAAGGTCCTGCACGACTATCTCGCGCTTCCTGGTATAAGGGGCAGGAAAACCGATTCCGAAAAGTTCGCCGGTGCGCTTACTACATACAGCTTCGAGCATATCCTGCCGGACGGTCTGGCTATACAGGGTCCTGACCACCACCAGGATGGCCAGAACTTCGCGAAGGCCTTCGACATACAGTTCATTGACAAGGACGGCAGCAAGAAATATGCCTATCAGAACACCTACGCAATAAGCACCAGGGAACTGGGCGTTATGATAGCTATGCACAGTGACGACAGGGGTCTTATGATGCCCCCGAAGCTTGCACGCATCCAGGCTGTGGTCGTGCCAATCTACACCAACGCGAACAAGGACGAAGTAATGGCGTACGCGAACGATGTCTATAATACACTCAAGTCCCAGACCAGAGCATATCTGGATTCGAGGGACGAATATTCCCCTGGCTGGAAGTATAATGAATGGGAGATGAAGGGCGTACCTGTACGCATAGAGGTTGGCAAGCGCGAGCTGGAAGCGAAGTCCGTCGTGCTTGTGCGGCGCGATACAGGCTCCAAGGAAACGGTGCCGGTAGCGCAGCTCGCAGATTCTGCCGCAAAGGCTCTCGACGCGATACACGAGAACCTGTACAGCAAGGCGGAGGCCTTCCTCAAGTCCCACGTCTTCGCGCCTAAAGACTATGAAGAGTTCAAGGGTCTTGTCGGAAAGGGCTTCATCCAGGCTCCGTGGTGCGGCGACGCCGCGTGCGAGGCTGCGGTAAAGGACGAAACGGGAGCCAAATCCACAAACATGCCTGACGACGAGCAGGAGTCCGCGAAGGGCAGGAAGTGCATACGCTGCGGCAACGATGCACAATTTATTGTTAACTTCGCAAAGTCCTACTAGCGCAGCCCCGTCGTCTAGTGGCCAAGGACCGCGGGCTTTGGACCCGCGTACATCGGTTCGAATCCGGTCGGGGCTATGCATAATTATTTCCAGTGTGAATGTAAATGATAGCTTGGTACTACCTGGTGGCCATTTCGGCGGTGCTTATCAGCGCCTCCACCATCATAGAAAAGTACGCGCTCAAGGCGCAGCACGCTTCCGCGTACAGCAGCGACACCACCCTCCTGGTAGCAATAATATCGCTGGCGCTTATACCACTGGCCAATTTCCATATAACACTCTTCGAACTTCTGATGATGTATGTCATGAGTCTTACATCAACCGTGACATACCTGCTTACTGCGAGAGTGTACAAGCATGGTGACGTCTCAGCCGCTACTCCTGTGCTGAGCACGCTCCCACCTATATTCACGGTCCTGATAGCGTTCTTTGTCCTGAACGAGGCGCTCGTTGCTGTGCAATACTTCGCCGTAGGCTTTCTTGCGCTTCTGGCGTACTTGATACTGTTCAGCGGTAAGTCGCAGAAGAAGGGCAAATACTTCGAGCGCGGGCTGTACAAGTACTACTTGCTACTCACTACGATCCTGATGGCGGTGGGCGCTACTCTCACAAAATATATCCTGTCTTTGGGAGTCAGCATATTCACAATGTTCGTCGTCATTGGGCTTTCCATGTCATTCAACATGGCGATATTCATGAAGGCGAGGTACGGTGGTCCAAAGGAGATGCTGCGCAACCTGAGAATGCATCCAGTACCACTCATCGCAACGTCGCTGCTTATTCCGTTCTATAGGCTGACATACTACGCAGCGGCATCAGTCGCTTACATCAGCCTTGTGTCTCCGCTGCGTCAGGGCATTAACATCATACTGGTTGTTCTCGTAGGGGCAGTCCTATTCAAGGAAAGGGACCTTCTGCGCAAAGTAGTGCTCGCAATTCTCATGGTGGTCGCAGTGTACTTCGTTGTCAATCCGTTCGCGCTATAGGTGTTCCGCAATGGTCGACAAGATATATCAACAGGATTCGTACGCGAAGGAAGCAGACGCCAACGTAACGGCCATCAACGCTAACGACGTGGAGCTCGATCGGACGGTGTTTTACCCAACCGGCGGAGGCCAGCCATGCGACACCGGCACCTTGTCTGCAGGAAGCAGAGAGTACCGTGTCATAGAAGTGAAGAAATATGACGACAGAGTGGTTCACGTCCTAGAATCTGCTGAGGGCCTTTCGGAAGGCACAAGCGTTCATTGTTCTATAAACTGGGAGAAGCGCTATATGCACATGAGGCTTCACACAGCGCTCCACATAATCGACGGAGTCGTGGAGAAGAAATATTCAGGTAAAATAACAGGAGGCCAGATATACGATGACAGAGCCCGCATGGACTTCGATGTTCCCTGGCTGGACAAGGCCAAGGTGCAGGAGATAATGAATGATTCGCAAAGGGTCGTGGACGAGAACCGCAAGGTGTCAGTCAAGTTCATGACGAAGGACGAGGCAGCGAAGGTAGAGGGGATTGCGAGGACGGCCCCCGGCGAGGAGCTGCTCGAGAAGCTCGACACGGTGCGCATAATAGATATAGAGGGCTTTGACTTCCAGCTGGACGGAGGGACCCACGTGGCCCATACTGGTGAAGTTGGGCGCATAAGCGTCATAAAGTACGAGAACAAGGGGGCCCACAACAAGCGCATAGAGATAGCGCTGTGACGGCTAGAGATCCTTCGTCGCTGCATCGGCGCTTTTGTGCTCGTAGGCGAAGACTGCTCCCTTCAGTGCCTTGAGCGATATGGCGGCGCACTTCACCCGTGCTGGCCCAGGGTCTATACCTAAGAGTTTCACTACCGTGTCAAAGCCCATCGCTTCTATATCCTTAAGCCCTTTTCCCTTCACATAATCGGTCAGCATGCTGGCGCACCCCACGCTTATGGCGCAGCCCTTTCCGTCAAACTTTATGTCGTCAACCTTGCCTTCCTTCACTTTGAAGTATACAGTTATGTCATCCCCGCATACAGGATTGTACTCGTGCAGTTCTGCGTCGGCTCCCTTGATTGTTCCTTTGTTGTGCGGATGCTCGTAATGCGATATGAGCTCCTCTGCATAGATATCCATCGGCAGAAAACCACCAAATTAGGCTACGTTGAAAACCTTCTTAACCTTGCCTATCGCATCTACAGCCCTGTCGACGTCGGCCTCGTTGTTGTAAATATAAAAGCTCATCCTAGACACGGCTGCCTCGTCGAGTACACTGGTGACGAGGGGCATGGCGCAGTGGTGCCCTGCACGTATCGCTACGCCCTCACTGTCGAATATGCTTGCAACGTCGTGAGGGTGCACCTTGTCTATCGCGAACGACACCACTCCCGCGCGCGCATCGAGATTGTCGGCCGATGGCCCAAAGACCTTCACCGCCCCGATGCTCTTTAGCTTCTCGAGCGCGTACTTCGTGATGCGCCTTTCATGGTTCCTCACGTTTTCCATGCCTATGTCATTCAGGTAGTCTATGGCAGCGCCGAGCCCTATACCCCCCTCTATGTTGGGCGTTCCAGCCTCGAACTTCCACGGGAGGTCGTTGGGTGTATAATCCTGGAACTCCACCGTGCGTATCATGTCGCCACCGCCGAAGAGCGGATGCATGGAATCCAGCAGGTCCCTTTTGCCGTACAGCGCCCCTATACCTGTCGGCCCCAGCATCTTATGTCCCGAGAGTGCGAAGAAGTCGCAGCCCATATCTTTCATGTCCACAGGCATGTGAGGTGCACTCTGCGCGCCGTCTACCAGCACCGTTGCCCCCGCATCATGAGCCATGGAAGTTATCTTCTTGATATCGTTTATCGTGCCTAGCACATTGGATGCATGCGTAATTGCGAGCAGCCTTGGCCCTTTGGCCAGCTGCTCCTCGAGGTTCTCCATGTCAAGCATACTGCGCGTGCCGTCAAGCTTCACGTAGTCGAGTCTCGCACCCGTTCTTTTGGCCAGCATTATCCAAGGCACCATGTTGCTGTGATGCTCCATCTCGGTTATAAGTATGCGGTCCCCCTTGCGGACGTTCTCTGCCCCCCACGTCAGCGCCACGAGGTTTATTGCTTCGGTAGTGTTCCTGACATAAATCAGCTCCTGGTATGAATCTGCATTAATAAACTTCGCGAGTTTCACCTTCGATTCCGTGTACGCCTCGGTGGCGTGCTCCGCCAACTCATATATGCCGCGGTGTATGTTCGCGTTGTAGCTCTCATAATAATCCTTTATGGCGTCTATCACTTGCCTGGGCTTCTGCGAAGTCGCCGCGCTGTCCAAGTAAGTGAGCGGCTTCCCGTTCATTGTCTTCGACAGTATTGGGAAGTCCTTGCGTATTGCACCAACGTCCATTTCGACCTTTCTGTTCTGCATTCAACCACTCTTATTTCCAGATGGCAAGCCATCTGGGACCAGTTTTTCGTAGCCGCCTGATTCGAGCTCCTCGATGAGCGCCGTAGTTCCCTCTTTTATGATTCTGCCTTCCGATATGACATGAACGAACTGTGGCTTCATGTATTTGAGCACACGGCTGTAATGTGTGATGACGAGCAACCCTGTGTTGTTCTTCGCCGCAAGCTCGTTTATATTCTCAGCTACGACCTTTACAGCATCAATGTCGAGACCGGAATCTGGTTCGTCGAGTATAGCTATACTGGGCTTGAGCAGCGCCATCTGGAGTATCTCGGCCTTCTTCTTCTCCCCTCCAGAAAAACCCTTGTTAAGGGTCCTGCCAACGACTCCTTTGTCGAACTTGAGCTTCTCAGAGTATTCCTTAATGTCGTCCATAAAGCTCTTCATGTTAACCGTGCTATCGTTCTTCGACTCCAATGCCGACCTTAGGAAGTTTACGAATCCAACGCCATCTATCTCTACCGGGTTCTGAAACTGCATGAAAAGGCCGAGCTTGGCTCGTTTGTCCGGGCTGAGCCCAAGTATGCTCTTACCATCGACCAGTATGTCACCGCCGGTTATGTTCAGGCTCGGATAGCCCATTATCGCCTTGGCCAGGGTTGTTTTGCCAGAGCCGTTAGGGCCCATGAAGACATGGAACTCGCCGCTCCTGACTGTAAGGCTTATCCCGTTGAGTATGCGTTTCCCTCCAGCCTCTACACACAGATTCCTTATCTCAAGTATCATATTACCACATTCAAATCATATATTTTTACGCCTACTTGGTCATAAGTGCGCACTCCAGCGCAGCTCCCTTCGGACACATTCCGCATACTACCTTTTGGGCGGCGCGGTTGTGCTTCTTCAGCAGGCTGCTTACCAGAGCGTCCACCTTTCCCTTGTCAAACATGAAGCCGTTGGCCTTCGGCTGCTTGCTGTTTATATACTTGCTGACCTCTGCCTGAGTTACCCCTATAAGTGCCGCTATGTCAACCTGCCTGATGCCATATTCCCTGGCCATGACCCTGGCAACGGTCCCCCTAAGCGCAGGCATGAAGCTTTTCACAACCTCCTCGTATTCGGTCCTCATTTCAGATCACTCCTATACTGGTACTTGTAGGATCCGGCGAACGCGCCCTGCTGTGGACTTTCGTTGGTGTTTGCCCACGCATCCTTTGCCTCTATCTCGCGCAGGCCTATGACTCTGTCGCGCAGCTTGCCTATTGCCATGGCCGTCGCCAGGACCCTCGCATGTGCATCTCCTATCTTGCCTATGCTTCCGAGCACGAAACCGTCTACTATAATTCTCTTGGCATCATCATGCGCCAGTCCCCGTGCACCAAGGTAAAAGAGGCTGTCTTCGTCTATCGGTGCGACGGAGCTGGAGTGCGTCGCCTTAACGTCGCTTTCGTCTATTGACATGTCCGGCATCATCTTTATCTGGGTGCCTTTGTCATAGAGAATTCCCTTCTCCTTGAGGTACGAGACCGATTTCCTCGAACCGTGGATTACCTTCGCCATGCCCTTCACTATCACTGCCGATCTGTCGAGTGCAACTGCCTTCGTCTCCGCGGAACACCTGCTTTCAGGTCCCTCATTTATTATCTCCGTGTACAGGTCGAACTTCTGCTCTTCGGCGCCAAGTATTACATCATTGGAGTCCACTTGCGCTCCGCGTCCCTTCGACAGGAGTCCGCTCCTTTGCCTACTCATCCCGCTGCCCGAATACAGATTGTTGACAACAAGCGTAGAATTTTCTTCTGCCGAAGCCTTCAGCATGCCGAATGACTTGGTGCTGCCGCTTTCCGCGTGAAGCACGTTGACTTCGGCGCTCGAGTTGGCACCGAGGGTTATTTCCTGCATGATGCCGCTCATTATGTTTCCGTCCTTCGAGGCAAAGACCTCGTTAAGCACTGCGTGAGCGCCAGCCTCTACGCGTGCGTAGAGCAGAAGGGGCGGAACTGTGGCGCCATATACAAAAAGTATGTTCAGTGCAGTCTTTTGGCTCTGCCCTATATCGAGGGACACAGCATCCTTGGCGAAGGCGTTCGCGAAGGCCACGAACTTATCCTCAGAACTTCGATACATGCTGCATTTCGATATTGTGCCATACACTGATTCGGTGCTGGAGAGCGTCAGCCCTGGGATACTGCAGTAAATCACCTTTCCGTCCCCTATTATTGCGTCAAACTTTGTCTTCAGCTTCGACGATGCAGCCTCGGCAAACTCTTTCAGTGATTCGTTGCTGCCAGTCTCTGAGCCCAAGGCCTTCTCATACAGCTCCAGGTCAAAACCTATTCCCTGCCTCTTGTACAGCTCGTTTGCCTCGTACGGCAGCGCCTCGTAGTTCTTTAGCGCGTCGGATACGAAGTCATTGTAATTCATAAGCACACCTCATGCGACAGAATTGGTGGTGTCGAGTTTTATCAGCCTCTTGAGCTCGAGCGAGTACTCCAGCGGCAGCGCCCTGACCAGCGGGTCTATGAAACCGAGCACTATGGTGGCTATAGCATCATCCTCCTTCATTCCCCTTGACATCAAGTAGAAGAGCTCGTCCTCTCCAAGCCTTCCCACAGATGCCTCGTGGCTTACCAGCGCGTCGTCAGCGTATATCTCGTTGTAAGGGTAAGTATTGGTCTTCGCGCTGTCATCGAGCAGAAGCGCGTCGCACTTGGTGCCAGACTGCGCGTTGGCGGCGCGCCCATCAATGTGTATAAGCCCCCTGTAAGATGCCACTCCGCTGCCCTTCGAGACGCTCTTCGAGATTATCTGAGAGGTCGTGTTTGGTGCGAGGTGATAAATCTTGCCGCCGGAGTCCTGTACCTGCCCCTCTCCTGCCACTGCTATAGAAAGTATGTCGCCCCTGCTTCCAGGTTCCTTCAGGAAGATACTGGGGTACTTCATGTTGACCATGCTGCCTATGTTGGCGTCGATCCACTCCATGTGTGCGTTCTCGTAAGCGTATGCACGCTGTGTCACCAGGTTGTATACGTTCTTCGACCAGTTCTGCACCGTAACATACCTGACATGCGCGTTCTTGTGCACCACTATCTCGACGACAGCTGAGTGCAGCGCCGAGCTTATGTAGATTGGTGCGGTGCAATTGTGCACAGCCACACCATTCGCCACATAACTCTCGTCTTCCCTGACGCTGAAGTTATATACGGGCAGGTTATCAACGTGTTCGGAAGTAATTTCCTTAATCGGAAGGAACGCCAAATCTCCCCTTACCTCGCTATAAGACTGGGCTGTTATAGCCTGCGACAATGAGATCAACATTCTAGTCCCGCCTCCAGATGCAACTTCCGTATCAAACGACAATACACCCATAAGATTAGCGAACCAGAAGAGATTCTCTCCTCCTATATACACGCAATACATCGTGTGCCTGTTTCCACCGCGTTCCTGCTTGTTGATGCTGGAAATTATGTTGAACCGCAATAGCATGTCACGCAACTGCTTTGCAAGAGATTTTGATATGGTGTTTATCCTGAACATCCTCTTTGCCCCCCAAGCATACTTCCTATTCATAAAACTTCCATCCCCTCTCCACATGCCACCAAGCAGCTCTCTCTGCTTCTCCAACGCTTCGTGCATCACCCATTCAGGGACACGCTTGTTTGCGGCTCCCTTGCCAAACTGGCTGCTGAAAAATGTGGCTGCCAAAGTAGAGCACAACACAATACTTATACCGTTCTTGTACTCCTTTTGTATCAAAGGTTTCTTTCCAAAATATCTTTTCAGCAGGGAAGCTACGTCATTGATATATGTATTCTCGTCCTTGTTGAACGTGAACATTAGGTAGTTCTCTCTTACGCGTCCCGTGGTACTTCCTTCCGCCAGATAATAACCTATGAGCCTGAAGAAGTCACTGTCGGTATCCAGCACTAACCTTACCTCTCCGTCGTGCCATCTGGTCTTCGTATGGATCTTGAATTCCCTTCTATCCATCGAGATGGTGGACCTGTCTATCGGCATAACTAAATAGTCAAACTTCTTCAGCTCATCGGCCCTGGCCCATTCAAGCGTCCATTTCCTGTTCTTATATTCGGTCACTTCCTTTTTCGATACTAGGAATGGATGTTCATCGGTCACATCAAGCACCGTGGACGTGTCGCCGAAGTATTTTATGTGGAAGAGTCTGCCTGTATGCAGCCTGACCTGGGTGTGATATACCTCCTGATATCTATTCCTGTGTGTTAAAGCCATGTCGCCGCTCTTTATCTGCTCTATTGGCACTTGGCCGCCCAATGTGGTTATCTCTGTTCCGGCCGTAAAGCAACCCTCCACGTAGGTCACATCAGAACCTTCGTCTGCAACAATGAGCGTGCGCTCGAACTGCCCTGCTTTCTCTGCGTTAATCCTGAAGTAGGCCTGGAGCGGCATTGCGACCTTCACACCACTCGGCACGTATATGAAGCTACCTCCGCTCCACACTGCGGTATTGAGAGCGGCGAACTTGTTATCCGTCGGCGGTATAATGGTGCCGAAATATTTCTTCATGAGCTCAGGG
>DAHWAI010000043.1:0-15849 GCA_027327295.1 Microcaldota archaeon | reverse complement strand
CATGTGCAGAAGTGGCTTGTCAGGGACGGTTCCGAAGTAAAAGAAGATACGCCGATAGTGCAGGTCGAGACGGACAAGGCGGTCGTGCAGGTGCCTGCGCCGGCTACCGGCACAGTGAAGTTCGTCGCCAAGGAGAACAGCGACGTGCACGTCGGCGACACGATAGCGATTGTGGGAACCGCAGAGGAGCTGAAGGACGCTGCGGCAGGAGCTGTAGCAAATCCGCAACCGCATGGAGAGGGCAAGCAGCCATCGGCTGCCCCTGCGCCCAAAGTTTCCGCCGCGCCGCAGAAACCCCAGAATGAAGTGCTCTCCACGCCATCAGTCAGGAGGTTGGCGGAGCAGATGGGCATCGACATAGCAAGCGTGCCCGGAACAGGCCCGCACGGCCGCATACTGGAGAATGACGTCAAGTCATTCTCATCGAAGGAGAGAGGCGCAACTTCCGCAGTTGCGGCAGTCCCTAAGTACTCCGAGGCGCTGGAGGAGCAGCACAGGGACGGCATCGAGCGCGTGCCGCTCTCACAAACCAGGAAGGCGATAGCGAAGAACATGGAGGCGTCGTGGACGATACCGAGGGCGTCGCACATGGACCTCGCAGATGCAAGCGCGCTCTTTGCAGTAATGCAGAAGGAGAAGGGCAAGGCCCTTCAGGAGTTCGGCGTGAAACTCTCATATTTCCCGTTCATAATAAAGGCAGCGGCAGAGGCGCTGAAGGAGAACCCTCACTTCAACGCCAGCTACGACAGGGATAAGCAGGAGATACTGGTCAAGAACTACTACAACATAGGCCTCGCGGCGGAGGCGCCTGACGGCCTGAAAGTAGTCGTAGTCAAGGACGCTGGCAGGAAGAGCATATTGGAGCTTGCCAAGGAAATATTCGAGCTCCATAAGAAGGTGGTGGACCAGACGATAACGCTGGATGAGATGCGCGACAGCACCTTCACGATAACCAACATAGGCAGCCTCGGCGGCGGCTTCCTGGCGGTGCCCATGATAAACTATCCGAACGTCGCGATTCTCGGAGTCACAATGATAAGGGACTGGCCGGTCGTCGAAAACGGTGTGGTGAAGGCTGGAAAGGTGCTTCCGTTCGTGGTGACGTTCGACCACAGGGTCGTCGATGGGGCGGAAGCCGTGAAGATGGGCAACGCCTTCAAGAAATACATCGAGGACCCGGAGTTCCTGGAAATGCTTTAGAGGCTTGCGTGTTGGCATGGTGATGGGAGAGCTTCCTGAGAAAGTTGACCTCGCGATAGTCGGAGGCGGCGTGGGCGGCTATGTGGCCGCGATACGCGCCGCGGAGCTGAAGATGAGCGTCGCGCTCGTAGAGAAGGAGAAGCTCGGCGGGCACTGCCTCAACTACGCCTGCATACCTTCCAAGACGCTGATACACATATCGGACATATTCTACGCAGCGAAGAACTCGGAGAAGTTCGGCATACATGCCGACAATGTCACGATAGACGCGAAGAAGATGCATGACTGGCGGATGTCCGTTTCGAAGAAGCTCGAGGAGGGCGTGGCGTACCTATGCAAGGCCAATCAGATAGACGTTTTCAAGGGCGCCGCGACGTTTGTCAGCCCAAACAAGCTCCAGCTAACGAACGGCGTCGACCTCGAATTCACCAACGCAATAATAGCTACCGGATCCGAGCCGGTGCAGATGAAGGGCTTCGAGTTTGACGGGAAGTTCATACTTGACTACAAGCAGGCGCTTATGCTCGATTACATCCCAAAGAGCATGGTGATAATAGGTGCAGGCTACGTCGCTGTGGAGATCGGAATGCTTTACGCGAAGTTCGGGACGCAGGTGTCCATAATAGCAAGGTCTGATATCCTGTCGAGGTTCGACAGGGATGCTGTCGCGGTGATAAAAAAGAAGATGGAAGGCTTTGGGGTAAAGGTCTACACTGGCGTGACTCCTGCATCGCACGAGGGAAACGCAGCGAAACTGAGCGATGGAACCTCTATCAGCGCCGACGTGATGGTCGTTGCGGTGGGGCTTGCTCCGTACACTGACGGCCTGGGCCTCGAAAACACAAAGGCAAAGAGGGACCAGAAGGGCTTCTTGAAAGTGGACGCGCAGCTCAGGACTGCTGAAAGCAACATACTCGCCGTCGGGGATGTGATAGGCGAACCCATGCTTGCACACAAGGCGATGAGGCAGGGCGTCGTTGCAGCGGAGGTCGCATCAGGCCTGAAAGTGCAGTATGACAATAAAGTGGTCCCTGCCGTCATATTCTCCGACCCCGAGATAGCAATCGTGGGTAGCATCGAGGAAAAAGAGGGTGTGAAGGTCAAGAAGTTCCCTCTCACGGCGCTTGGCAGGGCCATAGCGCTGGACTCGACTGCCGGCTTCGTGAAGGTGGCGTACAACGCCGATGGCATAGTGGAGGGCGTCGAAATCGTCGGCAGGGACGCTAATGCGATGATAGCGGAGGCCGTACTCGCCATCGAAATGGGTGCGGCCATCGAGGACATCGCCGACACAATACACCCCCACCCGACGTTCAGCGAGGCGGTGCAGGAGGCTGCCGAGGCCGCTTCTGGCAAGCCAATACACTTCTTCTACGGCGATAAATGAGTGAACAAATGGATTATTTCAAAGACTTCACCGAGCAGATGACGAACACATCGCTGGGAGAGTTGCACTCTCTCAGGCACCGGGGCACCGGGCCGAAGCTCCTGCTCCTCCACGGCCTCGGCGGCAACACCAAGGTGTGGAACAGGTTCGTGGGCTTCCTGCCTGACGATTACGACGTCGCGCTCCTGGACCTTCTGGGGCATGGAGGATCTGCCGCGCCCGAGATAGACTACGAAACCGGTACGCAGGCGAAGGCCCTCGCGGAATTCATAGAATCCATACAGTACGAAGACGCCTTCATAATGGGGCACTCTTACGGAGGGTGGGTCTCAGCCTACTACTCTATGGACCATTCGCCCAAAGGGCTCATACTCGAGGATTCTGCTGGTCTCAAGGATCAGTTCGACGAGATACGTGCGACAGCCAATGAGATGGAGTACCGGGAGAACATGATAAGCGAACTGCTTAGGATAAACAACAACAAGGAGTACGTGATGAGGAGTATAGCAGGCATGAACATGGAGCGCAACCACCTCACGCACGAAATGCTGGGCCGCATACGCGTGCCGACGCTCATAATATGGGGTGCGCAGGACAGGACGATAGGCAGGAAGTTCGCAGAAGTCTTCCGCGAGAACATACGGGGCAGCGAGCTCAAGGTAGTGGAGGGTGCGGGCCACAACGGGCATTTCTCGCGTGCAAAGGATGTGGCCGGTGCTGTTATTGCATTCGTCTCAACACATGTGCATGCCAACCATTAAATCTTTTCCAGGTATTTTATACTACTGCTTTGGTGATCAAATGCCGGACAACGCATACCCAGTCATGAAGAAACCTTACGCGATAACTGTTTCAAGGTCGGACACGCCGGAGGTCCAGCTCGTGCGAATGAAGGCTGTCGACGGTACGGCAATGGCCTTCGACCCTGGCATGTTCGTCATGATATCTGGTGTGGACGCCACAGGCAAGGAATACATAGGCCGCGCGTTCTCTATAGCGTCAGAGCCGAGCGCACCAGAGATGGAGTTCTTCGTGGTCAAGGAGCACGGGAGCCACGTATCACACTTCACTGAGACCAAAACAGGCGACAAGTACATTGTGGCCGGCCCGCACGGGCAGTTCAAGTTCGTCCCTGGAGTGGACAAGAAGGTGTTATTTATAGCGGGCGGCACAGGCCTGGCGCCGTTCATGTCAATGATAAGGCATCTGAAGAAGATAGGTTCCGACACTGACGCGGTGCTCCTTTACAGCGTAAAGTTTCCTACTGAGATACTTGTCAAGGACGAACTCTACCAGATCTGCAATGACCTTGGCATCAAGCTCGTCATCAGTGTGACCAGGCCGCAGGAGGGCGACGGCTGGACCGGCGAAACCGGCCATATAAACGCGGACACGATAAAGAAGTATGCACCCGACGTGCTGGAACGCGTAAGCTACATATGCGGTCCGCTGCCGTTCGTCAACGCAATAAAGGACTCGCTTGTGCAGCTCAACGTGCCGAAGAACGAGATAAAAGCCGACGTCTGGGGCTGAGCGGCCCCGTCATATCTTGCTCAGCCTGCTCTGGAGCTCTTCGAGCGACAGCTTCGTTGTAAGCAGTGGTATGTTCTCTATCTGCGCAATCTTCACCGCAAGCTTGTCCACGCTGCTCAGGTTGTGTATGAGTACCATCTTCGGCTTTATCGGCGCCACGCGTATCACGACCATGGGCGACCTGCCAGTGGTGACGTGCTCGAATATGAAGACGCGCTCCGTTGTCGATCCGAAGAGCTTAGGATATTCCGTCAGCTGCATCTCCAGGATTATGCGGATGCTGTCAAGTACTGTGTAACCGAAGAGCTTTATGGAGTCTATGCTGTTCGGATTCGCGACAATCTTGCCCTCTATTATCCTTGTGAAGTCTGCGGCCGTTATGGGTGTGGTGAAATCGTGTATGTTGTAAGGTGGCGACGTCTCCTTCTTCTCCCCCGAAAACTTCTCTAGGTTCTGACGCACAGAGGAGCCACGTTCGTCGTCTATCTCAAAGAGAGCCGTGACGAAGCGCTTTATGACGCCAACACCAGGGCTGAGCCTGCGGTTGCTTTCGTAGTCGCTGATGGTAGAAGCAGATATTTTTATGACCTTGGCCAGGTCGGCCTGTGTGATGCCGAAGAGCTCGCGCCACTTCTTCATCACGCTGCCAGGGCTGTCCGAAAGCGCTATCTCGCCTGCTATGCGCTCCTCCATCCCGTTCATTCTGAATCATCAGTTACTCTTTGCCCTTGCCTTGCCCCTCCTATACCTTTTGGCGCTTCTCTTATTCTTATATTTATCGCTTCCGACGCCCCTGTAGAGCTCCTCAACCTCTTCAGGTGTGATAGCTGATTTGGATCTTTCCGCTGGATTGCGCTTCAGTATGCCATATACCAGGATTATCACACCAACCACGAACAGCACCATGGCTGCAGCTCCCTCCGCGCTCAGCGTCCCCCCTAGGCGCTCAGTGGCCGTGGTGTTGACTCCATATATAGAAATGACTGTGGTGTTTAGCACGTTCGCGTTCTGCGCGGTGCCGTTGATATTGTCAACTACAAGGTCATACGTGCCGGCCGGAATAGTGTAGTTGCTGCTGTTGAACCCCGCGGCGGCGTACGATGGTTCATATGGCGCGATAGGAGGAATACCAGCGAATCTTGTCGCTGTGTACACCATCATTGTGCCGTCGCCCTCGAGCGACAGCGCGGCCGGAAGGCCGTTATATGGGGAGGCAAGAGTGTTGCCCTTCCATAATCCAAAACCGCTCGCGTTGAAAAGAAATATGTTCGAGCCGGCGCTGGCTTCTACCAAAAATTCATTGAGGCCTGTGCCGTTGGCATACAGCTGTATGTAGCCGAACGAACCTGGCTCCACCGTCAGGTTCTTCATAGACTGAAGCGAACTGTTCTGGAGAGACTGCGTCGATAGCGCAGACAGGATAAATATGGCTATTGACAGTATTATGATTGCTATTCCTGCATACAAAAGTTTTCTCTGCATTGAACCTATACCTTCTCACTACTAAAATATTTAGCCGTGAGCGTCAGGGAGGCCAGCACTGAGTTTGTGACAAAAATCATTCATAACCCAGTTTATTTGCTGCCCTTTGCCGCAGCTCTAACTGCTATTTTTGCAAGCTCCTCGCGCGCGTAGAGCTCATCCGCGATTTTGACGTTAGCGGATATGTTTACTCCGTAGTTGGAGACATCGACATTTGTGATCTTTATGCTGGCAGAGCCTTTCAACGCCTTGGCGAGCCTCTTGTTCGAATTTATTCCCCTCTGCGTCTCAGATACGAATGCCTCAAATCTCCTTTGGATGCCAAGCTCAACCCTTACATTGATATTTATGTTCTCGGAGATGCCGTAGTTTATTATGGCTGCCTGGTTCAATATGCCGTTGGGCACAAACAGGGCGGTGCCGTCGTCGAGCCTCATCCTCGAATACATGATGCCCAGCTCCTGGATCACACCACTGTACCCCGGAAGGATAATAGAGTGGGCATGAGAAGGCGGAAGCATCCCGTACTGCCATGTTGAGAATGTTATCCTGTCGCCGATCACGAAGGGCTTTGCCGCCATCATTGATATGCCTGCAAACAGATTGCCGAGGACGGGCTGTGAGGCGAGGCCTACTACTATACCCAAGAAGCCCGCACCTACAATTATGCCGGTAACGTTCACCCTAAGGAATGTGAGCAGCAATATCACTAAAATGGTGTAACCCAAAAGACTGACAATCTTTGCCACTGCCTGCTCGTCCATTCTGGGCTTCCTCTTGCCGTATGCGATTATCGAGCTTGAGAGAGCTTTTATAATCATCAGACCGAACGCCAGTATAAGGATAAGTTCATACGCAATGAAGTACTCCTGTCGGCTTATGCCAAATATCGAGAGTGTAGTGCGAGAATAGGAGAGTAATACTGCTCCAATGATGATAAGCAGCACGAACAGCACTATAAGCACATGGTAATTCTTCAATAGATAACCAAAGTTGATTCTGATTGAATCAATAAAAATGTTGCGGCAGTCTGCGCATCCGGCTTCTGTGTGATCCGCTTACAATTGAATCGATTGACTTTTGTCCCAAACTTCTGCACCATAATGCTTTTATATGACGCCCGATATAGCATTGTGTGATGGGGATGGACAGGATCGCGACAGGCGTTCAGGGCATGGACGATATGCTTTTCGGCGGCGTGCCAGTGGGCAACCAGGTAATAGTTGCTGGCGGGCCTGGCTCAGGAAAGACGCTGCTCTCCTTCGAGGTTCTCTACCACAACGCGAAGAAAGGCATACCTGGAGTCTTCCTCGCCCTTGAAGAGAGGCCTGACGAACTCCTCAAGAACATAAAAGAAGTTTTCACAGGTTTCGACGACCTTGACGACCTCATAGCAAAGAAGATGATACTGATCAACGGAGAGGACACATCCAGACGGCTTCTCTCTGACAGCGGCTCGTCCTCGTACGCATTCGGCAACGTGGTTAGCGACATAGAGGCGGCCATACGCGAGATAGGCGCCAAGCTTGTCGTAATAGACTCGATTTCGCTGCTTAAGCTCGTGGTGAGTAACGAACTCACCTACAGGAGGTCAATGCTCGCGCTGACTTCTGACCTGCGCAGGCTAGGCGTAACCAGCCTCCTGACAGTGGAGACGTCATCCTCGGAGCGCAAGGGGCTCAAGTTCGGGCCAGAGTTTTTCATATTCGACGGCATAGTCATAATGTACCAGTCCGGCGAGGAATACAAGAGGTCACTCACGGCAGAGGTAGTAAAGATGCGGGGCTCGGACCATAGTTGGGCGCTCACGCCATATGAGATAACTTCCGATGGCTTCAGGATGTTCACCATCGAGCAGGGTTGACTGGATGGCGTCGCTTTTCATGCGAAAGAATAAACCTCCCGAAGACGAGGAAAATGCCAAGACGCAGAGGGTGGCGATGTCGCTCACCAAGCAGGACAGGATGAAGCTGACCGTGCTGGCGGTGGGAATCTTTGTTGTGCTAGCGCTCGCGATTAGCCTCGTCACCGGGGCTAGGTCTACACCGCTCCAGCATTGCAGGAACATACTGCTTTCGGCGCAGAGGTACCAGTGCTTCGCCCAGCTGGCGAACACGACGTATAACGTCTCGGTCTGCGGCTACATAGGCCAGCAAGCGTCCGAGAGTTCCTGTGTTGTAGGCGTGGCGATGCGCTCTGGCAATGTCAGTACATGTTACTTCAACGGAACCGATTCCACCGGCGCAGAAGAATGCGCGGCAACCGTGGCCCTGGCAACCAACAACGTGTCCGACTGCCAGACAATAAGCGACGCGGGGTACAGCTCCTCATGTGCCTATGCCCTCGGCGAAAAGAACGGCTTCGACAGCCTTGCATACTGCTCGGCCATATCAAACGCATCGAAAAGCGCGGACTGCAAGAACATATATTATTACAGGATGGCACTGTCTAAGCTTAACTCCACGTACTGCGGCCTGCTGCCGAGCAGCGAGAATGGCACGCCGATAGACGCGTTGGTCGCCAACTATTCCGGGAACGGAGCGTACAATCTGACGAGCCTCGCGGGCTCGGCGACGCTCGCGACGTTCAACGTGACGGATCAGGGCCTCTGTTACTATAAGATTGCCGTGGCCGCCGCAAACCAGTCGCTGTGCTACCACCTCAACGGCACCTTAAATACGCTGTGCAGGGACTTCAGCTCTCCTGAAAATCTTGCCAGCCTCTCCAACTCAACGGTCACGCCACTCACCGTCGCTGCTGCCTGCGCCGCGACCGGACTCACTGGCGGCCTGTTAAATGACTGCGAAAACTACATGTTCGTGAGCGTCGCCACATCAAGGCACAGCGTGGCGTACTGCAGCTATATAAACAATGCCACAATAAAGTCGCAGTGCATAGCATACGCGACCAACAGCAGCTCATAGTAGTGTTCGTTCGGAAGGATTTTCGGTGGGTGACATGGCCAGGATAGAGGGCGTAGTGACAGCGATAAAGTTCGGGGGGACCGATGCGGACAACATCTACACTGTTGTGTCAGAGCGCGTGGTTCAGTTCAAGAGCAGGATCAGGCTCAACCTCTACGACAGGGTAGCTGCCCACACGGATGGTGATGGAGCGGCGGAGGTCGAGCTGCTGGGTGAGGGAAGGGATGAGTACGCGGGCCTCATCGACGGCGTAATCGGCAGCATCGAGATATCCGCACCGAGCGCTGCCTACCTGGAAGCCCCTGGGACAGAGGCCCTGAGAAGGCTGGCACCTGCGATGACTGAGGCGGCACTCACGTTCCTGAGGGCGTTCGTGAGTGGTGCGCCGATAATCATAAGGTTCCACAACGACGGAGATGGGGGCGACGGCGCGATAGCGCTGTACAAGGCGATAGGGGCGATAGGGGAAAGGTTGGGCGTCAGATCCGACAGCGTGATATGGATCCTGAATAATGGCGTGGCGTACAAGCCCGAACTTTTCTACTCAGACGCACTCCTGCTCAACAGGTACGAGAGCGTTGTAAGCCCAGTCATAACAATCATAGACTTCGGCACGAGTCCCGACAGCGACGGCAGCATAAGGCAGGCAGCCGGCAAGTATGACTTCGTGTGGGTGGATCACCATCCTGTGAACGACTTCGATTACAGCATGATCAAGCATTACATGAGCCCGTGGCTCGAGGGCGGCGACTCAAACCTGACGGCCGGCGCTCTCGCGTGCTGCTTCGCCGAGATGATGAGCGGCATAGACGCGTCACTGTTCAAGCGGGCATCACTCATAAGCGACCACAGCAGCTATGCCGACTATGGGGACAAGGAGGCAAACGACGTCGCCGCTGTGCTGGACGCACTCACGGTGCGGCCAGAGGCGCCATCCGGGCAGAAGATAACACCGAAATATATGCTGAGCGTGCTCGAAGACAAAGCGAAGTTCGGTGAGGTGCTCCATGACGTGACCTCCCAGTTCTCGGAGGCTATGGAGATCGGACTGGCCAGGGCCAAGCACTATACGAATGCCTCTGGCATAAAGGTGTACGCGTTCGATTACAGCCTCGTTGCTGACAAAGGCTTCGGATACGTGACGAAAGGGAGGTTCAGCACCAGGCTCCAGGACGCCATTGAAGAGAGGGGCGGAGACCGCACGCTCACTTTGGTATACGACAGGGGCACCATATCGGTCAGGATGGGCAAAAGCATAGCCGCGGAGGTTGGAATAATACGCATCATAAACGAGATCATAGATGAGGCGGATTACGTGGACAGCGGAGGGGGCCACAACGAGGCCGCGAGCATACGCACGGACAGCGCGCACATGAAGGAGCTTCTTGCGCTCATGCTCGATAAGCTCGGCGTCATGCGTAGTTAGAAGCTATCCATGTTGCCTCGCTCTGCGTGAGGCCATATTTCCGCATCAAGAAGTCGTACGCGTCGCCCATCGCCGTCTTGTCCTCGGCGGCGTGTGCGTGGAGCATCTGTGCTATGAGCGCCATCTCTGTCCTGCGTATGTCCCTGACGCTGGAGTTTATGGCGCGCTGAAGTTTCTTGGCTATCTGCGCGCCAGAGCCGCGCTCCTCCTTTGATGCCGAAAGGGACTTTATCACCCTGGGGAAGGCATAGCGCGCCATGGTGCTCGGGTAGTTTTCTTTGGCGAGCGATACACCGCCGGACATGAGCGTGTTGGTGTAGCGCATGTATGCGTAGTAGTGCGAGCGGTTAGCGCGCGTGAGGTACATCGATGCACTGGAGATGTTATCCATGGCCCTGGAAAGATCCTTGCCATCCTGATAGCGCCTGTGAACATTCTCCTCGAGCCAATTGAGCAGCATTTCCCCGTCCATGTCGGCCGACATCGCTGCGCGCATCGATGATGTCAGGGTGTTCGCCATGAATATGCGGTCGAGCACAGCGAAGATGTCGTGCTTCTTATCGCGCATGCCGACCACGTCCATCATGCCCTCCGGTGCGTTCGCCACCACAAACATATCGCCTATCGCGCTGCGCGCATCGCCGTCGTTTCTTGCCGCTATGGCGTAAATCGTGTCCTCGTCGACATTCATGCCGTGCTTTTTGCACAGGTCAATGAGCATGCCCGCGAGAGCCCTCACCTGGAGCTTCTTGAACGCTATGGGAATCGTACGGTTGCGCAGGAACGTTATCGACCTGTCCCACATGTCGTTTGCTATGAATATTATCGGGTTCCTCGAGATTTCAAGCAATGAGGTTATGGCGCCGGAGGCCAACCTGTCGAACCTCGCACTCAGCTCGTCTATCTCGTCGAGAAGTATGACGTTTCGGTTGCCGAACAAAGAAGCCGACGTGGCTGAAGACAGAAGGATGCGCCTCACAGTGTCCGAATCGCGGTAATCGCTGGCGTTGAGCTCTATCAGGTGCCAGCCCAAGCTGTCGGCCATGGTGTGCACAGCGGCTGTCTTTCCCGTGCCTGGCGGCCCGTGGAGGAGCACCGGCTTCGGGAGCCTCTTCGCCTGCACTTCGGCCCCGAACTCGGCCAGCTGCCTCACAGCGGCATCATTGCCGCGTATGTCACTGAGGCTGTCGACTTCATATAGTTCCATGAGGTCCATTCGAGCACCGGAGCAGCAGCAGGTATTAATATTTAATAACCTATGTTGAATAGGTATCGCAGATATTTAAACGTGCCTGTCGGCAGTGAGAACCTGTGCGCAGGCTGGCGGACCAGGCCGGAAACATGCATAACAAAAGCACTGGTGCGGTATCCATGCAAAGGAAGACTGGAAGCATACCTGAGAATGTCGCTCTAATTCCTGACGGAAACAGGCGCTGGGCGAAGAGCCACAGGCTGTCGCTGCTGACGGGTTACAGCCGCGGGGTTACGAAGGCGATAGACTTTGGTATGTGGCTCAAGGATCTCGGCGCAAAGACGCTTACCATATGGGCACTTTCCACGGAGAACATAGGAAGCAGGAGCGCCGTCGAGCTCAACGTGCTGTACCGGCTTTACATACGGGCTGCGAACGACAAGAAGCTCCTCAAGCTGCTTGCGGACAACCACACCCGCGTCAACATCATAGGTAACATGCGTATGCTGCCCGATAATGTGCGCAGGGCGCTCAGGCTGCTAGAGAGCAAGACGCGCAAGTACAGTGACTTCTCGATCAATCTGCTAGTCGCATATGGTGGCAGGGACGACATACTATATGCGGCGAGGAAGGCCGCCTCAGCCGCGGCGCACGGGAACGGGACGCGCATAACTGAAGACATGATAGAGAGCGAGCTTCGCACAGCGTCCGTGCCAGACCCTGACCTAATAATAAGGACGTCCGGCGAGCAGAGGCTCTCGGGCTTTCTGCCGTGGCAGTCGTCCTATTCGGAACTCTACTTCTCCAAGAAGTACTGGGGCGACTTCTCAAAGGATGATCTGCAGAGGGCAGTCTCGGAATTCTCCAAGAGACGGCGGAGGTACGGGAAGTAAGCCGTCAGTGTTTGCATGACCTACAAGAGCTATGGCGGGCCCCTACGGCACGTCAGCATGTTCTCCAGGCACCTGCCAAGGAGCACGTGGCTCCTCGGCCTGCTCATAGCGATAGGGCTCGCCGCGGGCATATTCGACGTGCTGCTGGCCAACTACTCGTCGCTGCAGACGCACGTGGCGCACATACTTATAGGCGGGGTGCTCACTGGGCTGCTTGCGGTCGTGCTGCCGGCGATGCTGACCGTTGTGGCTCTCAAGTTCACGAGGAGGTATGTGTATGCGAAGTACATCCTCTTCGCCACGATGATAGCAAGCGCGGCATATTCAGTGTTCCTAGTGCTCGGCGGCGCGCTCTACGCGCTCACCGGCCTCTACTACACCAGCATCATAATAATACTGGTCGGCGATGCGAGCATCTTCAGCTGGTGGATATTCATCAATAAGCTGCTCCTGCACAGGCAGAAGAGCGCGGCGCCGCTCTCGCTGGTACAACCCACGCTCAACATACTCTTCTTCATACCTGCGAGCAGGCTGGCGTTCGTATCATCCGTGCCCCTCGGTTTTCTGCTCGTGAAGCTCTACGCCGGCATATTCGTGTTCCTAGTGATGACGTACGTCATACTCTACATAATAGACTCGCCGCTGCGCAGGAGCCTCGGCTACAGCGGCGTCGACGTCTTCGGCCAGATGCTGCAGAACTGGCTCTTCAACATAAACGTGGCCATGCCGAAGCGCAGCAGTGGCGAAGCGTGGGGCACGCGCATGCCGATAGACACGCATACTATAGTGATCAAGGGAAGGGGCGATAAGGTAAAAGCTGCATTCTTCGTCCCTAACATACACTACGGCCCCGTAGGCACGCTCGGAAGCAGCAACTTTCCCTACATGCTCGAGAGGACCGGCGCATCCATGCTAAAGGCCCCTACATTCGTGATGCACACGGCGGTGAGCGACGACTACAACGCAGTCTCTAGCGACCAGTACGGTGTCGTCAAGCGCGCCTTCGAGGAAGGGGTGAAGCTCTGCTCGAAGGTTGACGGTAATACATTCGGATTCGCCAAGGGGAGCAACGGCGATTCGGTGATAAAGTCGTTTGTGATGGGAAACGTGGGCCTCACTGTGCTGACTAGGGCGCCGAAGGTAACGGAAGACATAACGCCCGAGGCCGCTGCCGTGATAAGGCGTGTGCTGGAGAAGCATTTCGAGCACCCCGTGCTCATCGATGCGCACAACTCGAGATACGAGTCAGCGCCCGCGAGCGAGCTGGACATGATAAAGTTCAACTCGCCGAGGCTCGACGAGTACGCCGCCGCGGCGAAGGGTATGGAGGTGGAGCACAGGTCGAAGCGCCTTCGCTTCGGCTCGGCTTCAATAGAGCTTCATCACATTCCAGGCCAGGACCTGGCCCCGGGCTCGCTCAACGCTGCCGTGTTCTCGATAAGCGGCTACAAACATGTACTGCTGCAGTTCAATGCAAACAACATGCTCCCTCAGCTGAGGCAGGAAATCATCGACCACGTGCGCAAGGGATACGGGATCGACGCCGAGGTGCTCACGACCGACACGCACTACGTGAACTCCCTAGGCAGCACAGCTAGCAACGTCCTTGGCAGGTCCACGAGGTTCGCGAAGCTCGCGCCCCACATCGACGCCGCGATGGAGAAGGCCATAGCCGACATGGAAAGCGTCACGGTCTACTATAGGCACGGCGTGATGGAGAAGTTCAGGGTCTGGGGTTCCAACGAGCGGATCAGGGCCGTGACGGCCCTAGACTCTATGATAGCCCCTATGAAGGTGGTAGTGCCGGCAATCATAGCTGCCGGCTTCTTTGTCGCCGCATGGATAATATATTTCATCTGACTTGCCGGTGTGGCTGATGGTGTACATAAATCCATTTTCGGTCTATGTGCTAGCCTTTGGCGTCGCGGTGCTTTCCGCCATGATGGCATGCTACTACAGGCGCAGCATCGTCAGGTTCGGAGCGGCGATGGCGGTTAGCTTTGCGCTTCTCGCGGTGCTGACAGCCATTGGAGACTACCAGTACTTCATGGCAGCCTTCGCCCTGGGGGGCATTGTCGGGTGGATGATAGCGTCAGTCGGCGCCAGATACAGAACGCACGGAAGCGTAGCCGTGACCGAGCGCAGGAGGGACGCCATCCATGCGCTGATAGGCGTTGCAGCGGTGGCGCTGTTCGCTGTTGTTGGGCTGGGGTACGCGCGCTACACGCTCCTCATCGGCATGATGGCGCTCTACACCTTCAACGCAGTGCTCAATAGCTACAGGCACAACGCGATTGCGAGGATGCTTCTCAGGTTCGAGAGACCCGACGTAGTGTACGGCGAGGGAGCTGCGCTGCTCGCTTTCGGTGTGCTCCTCGTCGCCAGCACCATAGGCAGCCTCAACTACGTCGAATTCGGCTTCATCGCGCTATTCTTTGGAGATGCGGCAGCCACCATAGTAGGCACGTACGCAGGGAGGACCAAGATACCGTACAGCCGCAGGAAGAGCGTCGCAGGCACCTTCGCATTCTTCGCCGTGACTGCGGCCCTGGGCCTTTTCGCGATAGGATGGTGGGCGGTGCCTTTCGCTGCCGCGCTTGCATTGCTGGAAAGCGCCGAGACCAAGGCGGATGACAATGTGCTCATCGCAGTAGGGGCGCTGGTGCTCTACGCTGTAAGAGCCTTTGCATGACTGACCTCCAGCCTTGCCTTTTTCAGTATCCTTGAGAGCGTGCGGATGTTGCTTTCATCGCCCCCTTGCGCGTTCACTGGCGTCTCCATGACAAAGCTGCCTTTCCTGAAAGCTTCATTCTCGAAGAATGCAGCGAAGCCGCTCTCGCCTATGAAGCCCTTGCCGATGTGCCAGTGCCTGTCCAGCTTGCTGCCTATATCGAACTTCGCGTCATTCAGGTGGACGAGGCCAAGACGGTCCAGCCCTATTTTCGTGTCAAGCTCCTTCACCATAGCACCAATCCCGTCCGCGTTGCGCAGGTCATAGCCCGCAGCGAATGCGTGGCATGTGTCCAGGCAGATGCCCACCTTGCCGGCTTCGAACTCATCGGTGACCTTCGAAATCTCAGTAAAGGTGGAGCCGATGCTGTTGGTGTAGCCTGACGTGTTCTCGAGCAGTATGCGAACCCCGTGCACTGCATCGAAGGCCATGCCAAGGGACTCGGTAATTGAGCCCAGGCCGTACTCGGCGCCCTTGCCGAGGTGCGAACCCATGTGTATCACCAGGTTCCCTATACTGAGTTCGCTGCAGTTGCGCATGTTGGTTATCAGCATCTCCCTGCTCTTGGCGAGTACTTCCGGGTTCGCCGAAGCGAGGTTGCAAAGGTATGGTATGTGCGCGAATGGTTCGGTGTCGTAGTCCTTCAGGTACCTGGCGAACTCCGTTGCGTCGGTCTTTTCCACCTGCTTCTGTTTCCACGACCTTGAGCTGGCTGTGAAGAGCTGGAAGGCGCCATAGCCGCTCTCTCCTGCTGCCCTGGCGGCGTTGGAAATCGCGCCTGCAATCGACATATGGAAACCAAAACGTATCATTTTATCCCGACAAATTTAACCGGCTACGCATGAATGCCGCTAATCCCTTGCGCCATAACTGATTTAAAAGCCTTCCCATTAATAACTATTCTGCTTCGTTCAAAGACAACAGGTCTTCACGTTCAAAGGGGGGTTAAACTTGAAAACGAGAGGGTTCAGTCTATATGATGTTGAGGAGTTCCTGAGGGAGGCGGGAGCCGAGAAGATAAACGACAATGCGGTAAAGTCTCTCGAGGATGAGCTTGAGGAAACGGTGAAGGAGATGGTCG
>DAHWAI010000037.1:0-14265 GCA_027327295.1 Microcaldota archaeon | reverse complement strand
CATTCCCACGCACCGCTTTCTCGCGATAAATAGAATAGTCGATAAGCGCGGCGAGGGACTTTGCCGCAGAGTTCGGAGAGCCGTACACGGGAACACCGGAGCTCTCCATCATGTTCTTGTGCGCCTCTGTGTAGTTGCCGCCGGGACTCACGACGACGAGGGGCTTCTTTCCAGAGGTGCCGTATTTGATGAGCTGCGCAGCCACTCGCGAGTCTGCGCCAGGAGTCTGGAAGAGCGCGAGGACCATCAATGCGTCGACATTTGGGTCGTTTGCTATGGTTTCTATGGCTGCGCCGAAGCGCTTGTCGTCTGCATCTCCAGCCAGGTCGAGCGGCATGCGCACGTTGACTATCGGAGGCATGACCTTCTTGAGCGCGGTTTCTGAGTCCTTGCTCATCTCAGCAAGCTTCAGCCCGTTGTTGTAGAGCGCGTCAGTAGCCAGCACGCCGGCTCCGCCTCCGTTTGTTATTATCGCGACCCGGTTCTTTGTAGTCAGAGGCTGCGTATCGAATATCTTGGCGAAGTAGAGCAGCTCGTCCAGATCAGTAGCCTCAGTGAAGCCGAACTGCCTGAACACCGCACGGTAAGCTTCGATGCTGCCTGCGAGCGACGCTGTGTGCGAATGCACGGCCTTCGAGCCCTCTGCCGTCGTGCCGCCCTTGATTATCACGACAGGCTTCTTCAGCGTCACCTTCCTTGCGACCTCTATGAACTCCTTGCCGCGCTTCACGCCCTCTAAATAGAAGATTATCACCTTCGTATCGGGGTCGTCGGACAGGTAGTTGAGTATGTCGACCTCGTCCACTACGACTGCGTTCCCGTAGCTTATGAACTTTGCTAAGCCGAATCCCTCATGCGATATTAGGTCAAGCACTGTGCTGCCAACTGCACCGCTCTGTGAGACAAAGCTCACCCCGCCTATCTGCGGCTTGTCGATCTTGAACGTAGGCAGGAATAGTGTGTCTACCCTGGACTTCAGATCCATGACGCCTAGGCAGTTAGGCCCAAGGACAGGCATGTCGTACTTGCGCGCCACCTCTACAAGCCTGTCCTGCAGGGCAGTTTCGCCTATCTCGGCGAAGCCGCCGCTTACCACTACTGCGCTCCTGACCTTCGCCTTGCCGCACTCCTCCAGCACCGCAGGCACGGCTGGAGCAGGCACCGCGATGACCGCCAAGTCGATGCGATCCTTTACGTTAAGGACGCTCTTGTAGGCCTTGTAGCCCAGGATGGCGCCGTCAGCTTTTATGTTGACCGGATAGAGCTTTCCCGAATAGCCGACGTTGATGTAGTTCTGCATGATGACGTGGCCTACCTTGTCTGGGTTCGGCGATGCACCTATTATCGCCACGCTCTTCGGCTGGAGCATCGGATTCAGGTTGGCGTATTTCCTTGTCATGCAACCACTACGTTATGATTCTCAGGTCAACGGCGTCGTAACCCTGTCCGTGCAGTATCACTGGGTTGAGGTCGAGCTCGCTTATGTCATGGTTTTTCATCAACATGCGCGAGACATTGAGCAGCAGTCCGACGAGCATACGCCTCTCTTTGTTGTTAGGAGCTATCACCTTGCCGGATTTGAGCTGGTCTATCATAGACTCAGCGTCGGTGCGCGTTATGGGGCAGACGCGCAGGGCGAAGTCCTTGAAAGTCTCGACGTATATGCCACCGAGACCCAGGAGCACCATCTTGCCGAACTGCGCATCTGTATTACCCCCTACTATTATCTCGAGACCGTTGCGGACCATGTCCTGCGCAAGTATTTTGTAGGGCTTGAGGGCCGTTGCCTTCCTCTCAAGTTCGTTGTACGCGGTCGTGATTTCGCGGTTATTTGAGAGGCCGAGCTTTATGACGCCGCTCTTCGTCTTGTGGAGGGCCTTATCAGATATGACCTTGAGCACTATGGGCCTGCCGGCAGAAAACTTTATGGCTTCCCCTGCGCTTTTGACGTAGACGGCCCTGAGCGCATTTATTCCGTTGCGCTTGAGTAGCTCGTGCGCCTTCATGTAGTCCAGCAGTTTTTCGGTCATCGAATCACGCATTGGCGCGGCTCAAATGATTCCGCGCTGGAACAGCACAACCAGAAGCAAGATTAGTACGATAGCGATTACCACGATGGCCATCTTCTTCGTCTTCTTGCCCTTTGACATCTTGAGCTCCTTCTCCAGCTCGGCGATGTTATTCCCGTTCTGGGCGGACATTTCCGGCTGGCCGGGCTGCGGTGCCTGCTGAGGCTGCACCGGCTGTTGCGGTGCGCTAGGTACAGTGTTGGGATGCGGCACCTGGGAAGGCATACGTTGGACCGTTGTAGGTGTGGGGCCGGCAGTCGGCTGCGATGACTGCGGCAGCGACGACGCCTGAGCTGCTGGTGCAGCAGGCGCGCCAGGAGCTGCCATCGGGGGTTGGAACTGAGGAGGTGCTGACTTCGGCGGCTCGGGAGGCTTTGGCATTCCCTCCTTCACCTGCATGAAGCCCTTCTCAGTAAGCGTTACGCTCAGCGCACCATTCCTTATATCCACGGTGGCGAACTGCTGCTCGGTAAGCTTGTTGAGGTGCATCGCCAGGTCGTGCGGGCTTATGTTCGTTGCGCTGTGAAGGTCATTTAGCGTGCGCTTTCCCGCCGAGAGCTGCGTAAGTATTGATAGATCGAGGGGGTCGAACGGAAGCTTCGCCTTCTCCGCTGCCTCTGCGACCAGCTGCTTGCCATGCTCTGTTACCTTTATGGCATTCTGGCCGGGCACAGCAGTGGTGAAGTCTATCAGACCCTTGAGCTTAAGCGTGCCCAGTATGTTGGACGCATCGAAGAATGAGGAGTTTATGAGACCGCCGAACTTTTCTACGACCGTAGTGTCGTTTATCCTTTTCAGCGAGGTAAGGTCCAGAAAATTTATTTCGTCGGTCATCGGATCGCTGGATGCCTAAGGCACATATGGTATTGCATAAGAACGTTTTTATTCCTTATCAGGAAAAGGGCTGTTGTATCAGAGCGCAGTTAGCCATGAATGCGCCGTTTGTGACTGGTTAGGATGAGGATACGCTTTTTCGGAGGGGCGCACGAAGTCGGGCGCTCGGCCATACTCGTCGAGGACGACAGGAACATAATGCTTGACTACGGCATAAAGATAGACCACGAGCCCGAGTTTCCTGTCGGCACGCCTAAGGTCGACGCCTGCGTGATCAGCCACGCGCACCTGGACCACAGCGGCTCGGCGCCTGCCTTATACAACGAGAGCCCTGTGGCGACATTCGGAACCATGCCTACGCTCAGGCTGTCGAGCCTGCTGCTCGAGGACTCAATAAAGATCTCGCACAGGAACCACACGAAACTCAACTACCACAACAGGCAGCTCGGGCTCTTCAAGAGCAGGTTCATCAGCATGGATTACCACGAACGTGCAGGCTTCGGGAACTACGATATAACGCTGTACGACGCGGGCCATATAAGCGGCAGCGCGATAACGCTGCTCGAGCGCGCTAAGGGCAGGGAGAACAGGCGCATTGTGTATACAGGCGATTTCAAGCTCTCGCCGCAGACGCTGCACAGGGGCGCAGAGGTAGTCAAGAGCGACGTGCTTATAATAGAGAGCACTTATGCGACGAGGGAGCATACCGACAGGAAGAAGCTGATAGCGGATTTCGTGGACAAGATAAAGGAGACGCTGGACAACAACGGCACGGCGCTGATACCCACGTTTGCAGTAGGCCGCGCGCAGGAGCTTCTCGCGATACTGGAACAGAACGGCCTGGCGGAAAGGACGTATGTGGATGGCATGGCGAGGGAGGCGTCGCGCATCGCGCTCTCGCACCCCAGTTTCATAGAAAATGCAGACGTGCTGAGCGCCGCAGTGAAGAACGCAACGTTCATCGAAATGCCTGGAATGAGGAAGGAGGTACTTGACGGACCATCGATAATCCTGACGCCCGCGGGCATGTTGAACGGAGGGCCGGTGCTCGACTATATAGGAAGGCTAAGACGGGACTCGCACATATTCATAACAGGTTATCAGGTGGAGGGCACCAACGGCAGGAACCTCGTGGAAACAGGCAAGATTGACATAGACGGCAGACGCGAACATGTGAGGACGCCGTTCAGCGTCTATGACTTCTCAGCTCACGCCGGCAAGAGTGACCTGTACAAGTATGTCAGGGATAGCGCACCGAACACCGTCATATGCGTGCACGGCGACCCTAAGAACACCGAAGCTTTCGCGAATGAGCTGAAGGGTGAGGGATTCGATGCCCACGCACCAAAGGTAGGGGACAGCATAGAGCTAGCGGGCTAGTCACCCCTAATTCAGGACTCTCCTTTGTTGCTTATGTAGGTGCAAAACCTACGCCATTTGTGGGTGGGAGGAGGTCAGATTAGATTAGGTCAAGTGATGCTGCCATGAAAGGCAATATTATCGTGGCGTCGCCGTCTATCGTGGTATACTTCGCCTTCTCTTTTATCTTGCCCCATGACACTGCCTCCGTGAGCCTGGCACCCGAGAGCGAGCCATCGTACTGCGAAGCCGTAGTTATGTACACTGCGTAGTCCAGGCCTCCTTTGAACTGATTCCACCATATTACGTGGTGCTTGCTTATGCCACCACCTATCATCAACGCCCCTGTTATCTTGTTGTCGAAGGCGATGTTGCTCAGTTCCAGCTCGTCTTTTATCACGTCGAGCTTGAAGTCGTGGTGGTTCTGCGCGAAGATTGCGAGCTGGGTGCCGAACGCACCGTCTACTATCCCTGGGTTGAATACCTTGACCTTATGCAGGTACGCCTGCCTAAGTATAGAACCCTCATCCTTCATGCGCTTCCCGAACTCATATATCAGCTCGGAGGGACTGTACTCCTTCTTGTAGTCCTTGGAGCTGTAGATGTCGCCCATTATCTTTTCGAACGATTCCTCGAGCATAGCGCCGTACTCTTTGTTCTCGATAAAAACGTTACCGAGCCTGTAGATTCCCATCGCGTGCAGTTTCGCGTCGTCTGCGTTGAACGTACCAATACTGTACTTGCCTCCGAACGCCCTCGCTATGTCATGGTCAAGGGTGCCGCACGTTGTTATTATGGCGTCGAAGTGCTTGACCATGCTGGCCAGCACTCCGCGGAGGCCGGTCGAGACTATGTCGGCAGGAAACGAAAGGAAGTTGAACGATTTATCATCAGCGAGCATGCGCCCTGTTATCTCTATGCCGTCGGCCATGTGCTGGCCGGAGAAGCCGCCCATCTTCTGCATTGCGACGGCCAGCTCGGACACCTTCATCCCCTTCTTCAGCTTTATGTCCCTTACGCCTTCCCTAAGCAGAGAATTTTTTGCAGCGCTGCTGTCGTTCTTTGGCATTATATGCACCCGTCAACGAAAAAATTCGTATTAAGATTTCCGTGGCGGAGTTTTTATACCTTTTCCAACATATAGCATCAGGCGTAAGGATGTTTGGTTCAGCTACCGTCCCGAAAACCCAACCAGCGCCTTTCCCACACTCTCATTATCCTCTGTATGACGACGACAGAACCATGTCGATTCTGGAGAGGCTCGCAATGGACTCCCTTGATAGGACAGGGATAAGCTACTTCTACAACAAGTTTTATTTTCCCATAGAGATAGACGAACAGAAAGTGTCGTACACTCCGGATTTTATCCTTGGGGCGAAGCACGATGGCAGGCAGGTACTGCTGGAGATGCATGGAAGCGCTCTCTTCAACTCCGACGACCTGAGGAAGTTTGCAGCCTTCAAGGAGTCGGAGTACAGAAAGTATTACTACTTGATAGTGGCGACTACAGTGAGGCCGGGGGAGCCAAACAAGGCAAAGATAAACATGCACACGCATGGTCTGGACGAACGGAAGATAGCTGACGAGGTGTGGTACCTGCTTGACCTCAGGGAAGATAGTATACCTTACCGCGGCCTCACGAAGCCTGTTTCGCTTGGCGAGCAGCTCGACCGGAAGCTATACAACATACAGGGAGTTGATGCTGATGGAATTAACTATGAGAGAGATAGTGGATGGCCTGGCGTGTGGCTTCGCACTCTCGCTTCGCAATAACTTTTTATTTCTTTAGAGGGCATTAGTACTGGCGACGACGCGTTGTGGTAATCCTATGGTAGCTGTTAGTGTAGACGACGAGGACATTCTTAGGTTCATTGAGAGCGCGAAACCGAAGATATATGTCGTTGGTACTGGCGGCAGCGGAAGCAACACTATAAACAGGCTCGCGGCTCTCGGCTTGGATGGGGCGACGCTCATCGCGATGAACACTGACGCGCCGCACCTTATAAAGACCAGCGCAGAGCGCAAGCTGCTCCTAGGAAAGAAGTTGACGAAGGGTCTTGGTGCCGGAAGCGACATAAAGGTTGGCGAGGAGGCTGCGCTCGAGAGCAAAGATGAGATAAAGCACCTGTTGGGGGACGCGAATCTCGTATTCATAACGTGCGGCCTTGGCGGAGGTACAGGCACCGGCTCTGTAGCGACCATCGCGCACGAAGCAAAGGAAGCGGGGGCGCTGACAGTAGCGATAGTGACCCTGCCCTTTTCGAGCGAGGGAAAGACGCGCATGAGGAACGCGCTGGAGGGCCTCAGCAAGCTAAAGAAGATGACAGATACAGTCATAATAATACACAACGACAAACTGCTGTCGGTTGCACCGGACCTGCCGCTCAACATGGCATTCAGGGTGTCGGACGAGGTTTTGGCAGGAGCGACTAAAGGCATAGTCGAGATGGTGACGAAACCTGGTATGGTAAACATAGACTTCGCAGATCTGAAAACCGTGCTCAAGGACTCCGGTTACGCCGTCATAGGCACAGGGGAGGGCGTAGCGGCCGGAACGGATGACAAGCGCGCTATCATAGCCCTCGAGAACGCGATAAAGAGCCCAATGCTAGATGCCGAGCTGGGCACCGCGAAGAAGGCGCTCATAAACATAATCGGCGGCGACAGCCTCACCCTGCGCGAGGCAGAGTCGGTCTTCCAGGACGTCGCTGGCCGCATAAGCTCCGACGCGATGCTGAAGTGGGGTGCTAGGATAGATGATGAGATGCAGAAGGACGTGCTCAGAATAATGATAGTGGTGAGCGGCGTCGAGTTCCCAGAGTACACAGAGGCAGGAATAACTAAGACGATAAAGACGCTGAACGAGCTGGATCTGGACGAGATGTTCGAGAAGGGACAGCATGTAGAATAGGCTTTCGCTGCTGCGCGGTAACTGGAAGAAATAGTAGTATTGGCAGTGCCGTTACTTCTTGGCCTTCTGCTCCTTGACTGGTTGCTGCACTGCAGCGGAGACCTTTTTCCTTATTCCCCTGACCTTCCTGTGCAGCACTATGTCGTACTTGAAGCACCGGTTTGAGCAGTAGTAGTTAATCTTGCCAATCCTAAAGACGTACATCAGGCCTGCGCCGCGCTTCAGTTCGTTGCTGCAGTACGAGCACTTCATGCAATCACTTTACTCTTATTTCGCGTGCCTCGCGGCTGGTGTCGGGAAGCCGGACTACGTCGCCCTTCTTAATCGGGCCTATGATGTTGCGCCGTATTATGCGGCCCTTGTCGTTACCCTCAAGTATGCGGCACGAAACAGAGTAGACCTCGCCGTACATGCCGGTCTTAGCCTTCTGATTTACGTCCACTATCTCAGCTAGAAAGCCCGCCAGTTGCTGTTGCTGGGCGCTCTGCTGCTGCGGCTGCGTTTGGGGTTGCGGCGCTTCGGGCTTCTGGGGCTTCTCGTCTGCCATGTAAATGCACTACTAATTATTCCTGCTTCTCTTCTTTGCTCTCGGTCTGCTCCTTCGCAGGCTTCTCCTCCTGCGCAGCGGGCTCCTTGGCTTTGGACTCCTCTTTATGCTCCTTGTGCTCCTTCTTCTCTGGCTTGGAAGCCTGCTCCTTTGGCGCCTGCTCCTTCTTCTGCGAGGTGCCTGTCACGCGCGACACGATGTCCTTTATTGCACCAGATGCGTTGCCCTGATTCTCTATGGCTACGGCAGCGCACTGCACGCCAAGACCTATCGCCTTACCGAGCTCCAGCTTGCTTGGCACGTATGAGAACGGTATCTTCTTCTGCTCGCAGACCATTGGGAGGTGTATTATCACTTCCTCGGGCTCTACGTCTTCAGCTATGATCACGAAGCTCGCGAGGCCGCGCTCGGCGCTCTTTGTCGCCTCGTTCACGCCCTTCTTGAGCTTCCCGCTCTGCTTGACCATCTGCAGGGCCTCGTACGTCTTGTCCGCCACTTCCTTCGATACTTCGAATTTCACATATGATTTTGCCATTTGCAACACCTTGGTTCTTCACTTCATCGGTATTAGCATGAAAGAGAAGATGTCTAAGGACATATTCCCCTGTTAAGCTATTTAAAGGTTGGTCATCTTCCGCATAATAGCGGAACCTACATGCATCAGCCCAGGAACTGCGCAGGCGTTGGCGGCTCAGGGTTTTGGCCCTTGCGCTCGCGTATCTCGCGCACTATCCTGTTCTGGAGCTCCGTCGGCAGCTTCTCGTATCCAGCGAACTCTGTGTACCAGATGGCCCTTCCCTGCGTTAGTCCCCTGAGGTCGTTGGAGAAGCCCTTCAGCGTCTCCGCGACAGGCATCTTGGCTATTATCGAAACCTGCTCGCGCTCCTGGTTTATCGTGGCCACTTGACCGCGCCTGCTGTTGACGAACGTTATCACGTTTGACATGTATTCTTGGGGTATGTTGATAGTGAAGTTCTGCTTCGGCTCCATGAGCGTGACGCCCGCGGTCAGCATGCCAGCATATACTGCGTTCCTAATGGCCGGCAGTATCTGCGCTGGTCCCCTGTGTACAGGGTCCTCGTGTATCGAGGCATCGATAACACTGACCAGCACGCCAGATGCCTTCTCGCGCGCCAAAGGTCCATCTTTGATTGCCTGGTGGAAGCCGTCTATCAGCAGTTCCATGACCTCGTTCATGTACTGGACGCCGTGCGTCACGTCAGCTAGCATGCACTTGTTGTAGACGTCCTTGACGTTCTTTGCCACAGGCCTGTCCATGCCTGCCGCGACCATCGCCTCTATGGCGCTTTGGCCCTTTGGCTTGCCCTCGCGTATCGTGCCGTCGTCTATTGCAGTCTGCACGCTTTCGGGAAGCGGCTCCACAGTTATGTAGAACTTCGTGTGCTTGTTAGGAGTCTTCCCTTCTATGGGGCCCGCCTTACCGTTTATAGTCTCCTTGTAGATGACGATTGGAGGGCTCGTTATTATCGGTATCTTGAACTCGTCTCTGAGCTTGGTCTCTATTACCTCGAGGTGCAGCTCGCCCATTCCGGACACGAGGTGCTCGCCGGTTTCCTGGTTTATCTCTGTCACGATTGTTGGGTCTGCCTTCGAGAGCTCCCTGAGCGCTTCTATGAGCTTGGTCGTGTCGCGCGAGTCCTTCGCCTCGACAGCCTTTGTCACCACTGGCTTTGAGTAGTGCGTAATCTGTTCGAACGGCTCTATGACTTCGGTGCTGACCGTGTCTCCTATGTTAACGTCTTTGAGGCCTATGAGCGCCACTATGTTGCCTGCAGGTATCTGCTCCACCGCCACGCGTTCCGCAGCCATGTAGATGCCGACCTGCTGCAGCCTCTGCGTGCCTGGGTTGCCCGACACATGCAGCTCTATGCCCTTCTTGGCCATGCCTGAAAAGATGCGCCCCACGGGCACGTCGCCGCTGTGCGGGTCATAGACCATGTTGAACACGACTATGTTGGTGCTGGCATGCTCGTCTGTATTGAGCATTGCCTGCGCATCAGGGCTGTTGAGGTCGCCGTGCCATATCTGCGGTATGCGGTACCTCTGCGCCACCTTCGGGCTCGGCAGGTGGTCTATCATCATGATGAGCGTCGCCTCGTCTATAGGGGCAACTTCCTGCAGCTTCGCCTCGTCCTGCTGCTCGGTGAGTGTGAATATGTCCTTGAACGTGGTCTTGTACTTGTCCATTATGGGCTTCGAGATGGCCCACTTCTTGTATGCAGAGCCCATGGCTACGGAACCATTCTCGACGCTGACCTTCCACTCATTCGCAAATTCCTCAGGGGCGTAGTTCTCTATGAGCTTGTTTATGTCGTTTATGAGCTTCAGTAGCCTCTCGAAGGTCTGCTCCTGCGTCAGCCTGAGCTCGTTCAGGAGCCTGTCGACCTTGTTTATGAATAGGACAGGTTTGGCTTTCTCCTTCAGCGCCTGCCTTAGCACCGTCTCGGTCTGCGGCATGATACCCTCGACCGGGTCCACGACAAGCACGACGCCGTCGACAGCCCTCATCGACCTGGTAACGTGACCACCGAAGTCGACGTGCCCTGGAGTGTCTATCAGGTTTATTATGTAGTCATGGTCATTGTATGGGAAGCCTAGCGATATGTTTGCCGACTTGATCGTCATGCGCCTGTCCTTCTCGATGGCTTCGTAGTTGGTGTAGAGCGCGTCTCCCGCTACTGTCTTCGATATCAGGCCTGCCCTCGCGAGAAGGGAGTCTGTGAGCGTGGTCTTCCCATGGTGGACGTGCGCTATTATCGCGACGTTCCTTATGTGGTCCACGTCGTGCATTATCTTTGATATTTCCTCTACAACGTACTCCTTCCTTACCATGCTTGTCGCCTCACTTCGCGCTCCTTGCCATGCGCTCTATCTCGTTCTTGCGCTTCACGGCATAACTGTTCACATCGTTCTTCGATGCCAGGATCAGCTCGTTGGCCAACGCCTGCGATATGGTCCTCCGGTTAGAGAACGCACCCATTATCGCGGCCGTCGCTATGTTCCTCAGCGCGGTGTCGAGCCTTCTGCTCGCGCTTATGTCAACGGGTATGTTGGATACAGTGCCTCCTTGCCTTATGCGCGTCGTGTCCTCTATCGGCGCGCTGTTCTCGAGCGCCATTATGTAGACCTGCAGCGGATTTGTGCGCGTCTGCGTGTGCACCGCGTCGAACGCCTGCTCCAATATATGCATAGCCTTGAGCTTCTTGCCCTGCAGGCGCCCCTTCGTGCGTATCACGTGACCGCCTATCTTTTTGCCAGTGCCTCCGCGCATTATCGCATTCTCAAGCCTCTCCACTATGTTGAGGTTCGCCTTGGAGAACATCTTTTCGCTGGTGCGCCTGTAGCTGGCCGGGTATGCCATGGGCTTCAGGTCTATGTAGTTCCTCAGGCTGAGGTCATTGACCGTGACGTCGTAGCTGTATTTCTCGAAGAGCATCGTAGGCGCAGCGTGGTCCGGTACTAGTGTCTTGTGAGCAGGCTTAACCTTTTTGGGGATCGATGGCGCAGGCTGCTCCTCCGGGCTGGTCTCCGCCTGCACTGCTTGCTGCTCTTCTGCCATTGGAATCATCTCTTGGGCTTCTCCATCTTGCCCTTCACTATCCGTACCGCGTTGGCGCCGTTTATCTCGACTACCTTATATTTCATGCCAGGTATGCAGCCCATCTGGCCGCGCTGCGAGCCTCCGAGTCCCTCGATAGTAACTTCGTCGTGCTCGTCGATGTAGTTGATTGTGCCGTCTCCCGGCACGAACGCACCGACGACCTTGCTGTTCTTTACCAGCTGGACACGCACACACTTTATCTGACCGGAGTGCGGCTGCTTCTGTTCTACAGCAAACTTCTGGAGGACTAGGCCGCGTGCCCTGGGCACCGTGCCCATCGGGTCATACTTCTGCTTCAGCTTAAGCTTGCGTCTCTTGAGCCACTTCTTGAGCATGCGCTGGTGCTTGCGAGCGCGTATGAGCTTCCTTGCAGCAAATTCACCATTTGGCATAGTATCACGTTACTTGCGCGTTCTCGTACGCGCTGTATTCCTCCTCCAATATCTTTGAGTTGCCCTGCTCCGCGACCGACAGCACAGACACGGAATATGGCTTGCCGCAGACGGCGCCAAGCTCCATCGAGTTGCCGGGGAAGATGAGCACCTTCACGCCGCCTATCTTCGCCATGTGTATCACATCGCGAAGGTTCTCAGCCTTGTTTACCTTTGCTGCAACGATGAGCTTTGCACTGCTGTTCTTCAGCGAGTCCATGACCTTGTTCAGGCCGAGGGCTGCCGTTCCGCTGTCGACCGCTAGGCGTATGTCGCTCGCTAGGTCAGTCATCAACATCACTTGCCTTCATTTACCGAGCATTAGGTTAGAAAATTAACACTAATCCGGCCTTCTTGCAGAGGTATTTTGCCAGCAACATATATATAAGTGTTGCGGGGCTCGCGAGGTTTGCGGCAGCAAAGCATGCCTGACGCGCTGGCTCAATGCTGGGTCGTGTAGTTGCAGCCTGTAGGCTCAACGAACGATCCACTCAGGGCGAGCTTCAGGTAGCCCACGTATGGTATCGAGGCTACGACGAGGCCCTGCAGGCTCGAGGCACTGGCAGGGTAGTTTGAGTACTGCAGGTCGAGGCCGGGGTTGTTGTCGCCCTTGGTGAGCACGTAGTACGTGCTGCTGTCGCGCAGCACGGCATAGACCCTGTGAACTATGTAGGCGTCGCCGTACTTGTAGAAGAGGTCTCCGGGAACTGTGCCGTAGACCACGACGCTGTTGTTCGCATCTCCCTTTATTGTAGTGCCGTCGATAGTTATGGCGGTCGTGTAAGCCTCAGTCTTGGTGGTACCGTTGCTGAAGAGCACGTTGGTAGTGCCGCACGTGTACTGCACAGGATTGCCAGCCTGGAAGCTGTTTGGTACTATCTCACCGCTGCTGCCAGTCTGGTGGAGCAGCCCTACGCTGTAGCCCGGCCCGAGGAACTGCGAAACGTACAGGCCGGAAGCTGTCTGCCTGTAAGCCACGCACGCCAGCGTTTCCCTGCTTATGTTGGAGTTTATCGCCGCAATGGTGCTGTCGCTCACGTTCACCACAGGCGCCCTTATCTGTGATATGTTGCTCACACCCTGCAGCACAATCATGTCACCCCTGTGCAGGTACGGGAGCATGCTGCAGCTTGGTACGACGTCTATCGGATGGCTAGTATGTAGGAAGAATTCCATGCCGAACCATAGCGCGCCCACTAGCACAAGCGCAGCTGCTACTTCTGCTATGTTGCGCATGTAACCCTGTTCCTTTGCGCCGAGCGCCACCTCAAGCACTACCAGTGCTATTATCATTATTACTATCAGGGCACCGAGCGCCACTGATAAGTATGCGACTCCTTGGAATACTATGTATAGCACGAACAGCAGTACAAGCAGCAGGTAGATGGGCCACGTCGTTATCGAGCTCTTCGGCTGGGGCTTGACCCTCTCATTCTGAGAGCTTCTTGGATGTCTCTTCTTCTGCACTCAAGCACCGATTGCTGCCTTCACGCACGCTTGCCCCTTCCTTTTGGCTCCTGCCCCTTGTCCGTCTGTGTGCCGACGAGCTGCACTCCGACTATCTTCGACTCGCCGTCTTGCTTAGCCACACCCAATGCAGTGTCAGCAGCGCTTATCAGGGTGTCGTTGTGGCTCACCACTATGAACTGCGAGCGCGAGCTCATCTGCTTTATTAGCATTGAGAGCTTCTTTGAGTTCTCCTTGTCGAGCGCCACATCGATCTCGTCGAAGACGTAGAATGACATAGGGTTGCGCATCTGTATCGCGAATATCAGTATCAGTATCAGCAGTGACTTCTCGCCTCCGGACAGCTGGTCTGCGCTCTTCTTGAACTTGTCCTGTATGCTTATCTTAAGACCTGAGTTGAAGGGCTCCTTCGGGTTCTCCAGCGAGAGCGAGGCCTCGCCATCGAATATGTAGCTGTATAGCTGCCTGAAGTTGTCGTTCACCACCCTGAACGTCCCCATAAACACCGCGAGCTTCTTAGACTCTATCTCATTGATCATGGACATTATTGAGTTGCGCTCGTTGTCGAGTATGCGCAGCTTCGCCTCTGCGTCCTCCACGTCCCTGCGCCTCGTCTCGTACATCTCCGGCGCCTTGAGGTTCACGCTGCCTAGGCTTTCTATGTCGTTCTTCGCTATGGTGAGGCGCCTGTCCAGCTCCTCTGTCGCGCCGCCGACAGTCGGGCATTCCTTGTATGAAGCCAGTTCCGCCTTTATGTCAGTGAGCCTTGTTTCGGACTGCATCTTTGCAGCCTCGGCCATCATAGAGTCGCGCGAGAGGCGCTCCTGCTCCGATGACAGCTTGCCGCGTTCGAAGCCCGTATCTGCTACCTTCTTGTCGATGGCGGAAAGCTCTTTATAGAGCGAAGACGACATATCGTCGTGGCTCTTTATTTTCTTCTCCATCTCCTTCTTCTGTAAAGCGAACCCGTCGAGCTTCTTCCTGAGCGCATTTGCGTTGTTAGAGGCTTCTGACGCGTCTGACTG
>DAHWAI010000006.1:0-6841 GCA_027327295.1 Microcaldota archaeon | reverse complement strand
GCCTGGAGCGGCATTGCGACCTTCACACCACTCGGCACGTATATGAAGCTACCTCCGCTCCACACTGCGGTATTGAGAGCGGCGAACTTGTTATCCGTCGGCGGTATAATGGTGCCGAAATATTTCTTCATGAGCTCAGGGTATTTCTTGACGGCGGTGTCGGTGTCGGTGAATATGACGCCCTGCTTCTCGAGCTCTTCCTTGACGTGGTGATAGACAACCTCGGAATCGTACTGGGCCTCAGCTCCCGCGAAGAACTTCCTCTCAGCCTCAGGAACCCCGAGCCTGTCGAACGTCCTCTTTATGTCCTCTGGCACATCCGCCCAGCTGTCACTCTTGCCGGCCTTCGGCTTTAGGTAATAATAGATATCACTGTAATCTATCTTGCCGAGGTCTGCCCCCCATGTTGGCGTCGGTTTCTCGATGAATGTCTTGTAGCCTGAGAGCCTTTTCTCAAGCATCCATTCCGGCTCTCCCTTGCTCTTCGAGATATATTCTACCGTGGCTTTGGAGAGCCCCTTCTGCATCTCCGTATACTCCGTCTTTTCGCTGAAGCCGTAGCGCTCTCTGTACTCGTCCTCCCTTTGGACTACCTCGTCGTTCTGAAAGACTTCCATGCGATTCACGGATTTTATAACTCGGTTATATTATTGTCTTGTTATTTAAAGCTTGTTGTTGCGTTGCCGTATGCGTGTCAATTATGCGCACACACCAGCCACACCTTTAAAATGTTTCATGCGCATAACATACACGGGGTTGACTGTACTGGGTGAATAAAATGGCAAGGGCAAAGTTCACAAATGAATCGACTTACAAGCGCTTCCTCGAGGAGGGTAAAGAGCATGAGTTCGACACGCTCTTCGAGAGGGCCGCAAACGAGGTAAAAGCGTCGTTCGGTGCCAGGAACCCGATGTACATAAACGGTGAGGAAGTCTACGCTGCAGAGCAGCTGGACGAGCGCTCCCCCATAGACCACAGGATGCTGATAGGCCATTTCCAGAAGGGCACCAGGGAGCACGCCAGGCAGGCCATAGCAGCGGCCAAGGCGGCGAGTGCTTCATGGAGCGCCACCCCTTACAAGGAGCGCGCCTCGCGCTTCAGGCGTGCCGCAGACATATTCGCGAGAGACAAGTTCAAGCTCGCTGCAATTTTGAGCTACGAGAACGGCAAGTCGCGCTACGAGTCCGTCGGCGAGGTGGACGAGGCAATAGACTTCCTGCATTACTATGCAGATGAAATTGAGCAGAACAGGGGCTATGTCAGGAAGAGCCTGATGTCTGCAAGCTCTGGCAGGGTGAACTTGGGCTTTCAGGGCGCGCCCTCCGGCGCCGAGCGCATAACGGTGTCCATGGAACCCTATGGCGTCTTCGGCGTTATAGCACCCTTCAACTTCCCTATCTCGATATCGGTGGGCATGAGCACTGGCGCACTGATAACGGGCAATACTGTCGTGTTCAAACCTTCTTCCACTGACAACATGTCGATGCTTACTGGCCTCCGCATCTACAAGGTCTTCGAGGAAGCAGGTTTGCCTGCTGGTGTGTTCAACTATGTAACAGGCCCAGGCTCTGAGGTTGGAGACGAGATAGTGGTCAGCCCTGACGTGGCAGGCATAGCATTCACCGGCTCTAGGGCAACGGGCCTCAAGATGGTGGCAAGGACGTTCAGCGCCGGCAACCAGAAGACATTCATAGTGGAGATGGGAGGCAAGAACCCGACCATAGTGTCAAAGTACGCCGACATGGACAAGGCGGTGCAGGGTGTGGCCAGTGCCGCATTCGGCTTCGCGGGCCAAAAGTGCAGCGCCCTATCACGCGTCTATGTGCACAAGTCCATCAAGGAGCAGTTCATCAGCAAGCTCGTTGAGCATGCCAGGGCCATGAAGATAGGCGACCCAATAAATAAAGAGAACTACATAGGTCCGCTCATAAGCGAAGGTGCGTACAAACGCTACGTCGAGGCAGTCGACAAGGCGAAGGCTTCGGGGCGCATACTATACGGCGGAAGCAAGGTGAACACCGGGCGTGATGGTTTCTATGTGGAGCCAACCGTGATAGAGCTGCGTCACGACCACGAACTGGTGCACACCGAGCTCTTCCTGCCGTTCGTGACCATAGAAACTTACAAAGACTTCAAAGATGCATTGCGCATGGCCAACGACGTCGAGTACGGACTAACTGCGGGCCTCTACTCGAAGAACGGCAAGGAGGTGAAGGCCTTTTCGCGCGCCATAGAAGCCGGCACAGTATACATCAACAGGGGCATAAGTGCGACTACCGGGGCGATAGTTGGCATGCACTCATTCATCGGCTGGAAGGGGTCCGGCCTGACCGGCAAGGGCACGGGCAGCAAGCACTACCTGCCTCAGTTTATGAGGGAGAAGAGCGTCTCTGTAACGCTGTGAGGCGGTCGTGGGAGCTTCGATGGGGATACTTGGATTCATGCAGAGACGGCAGAAGTACAGCTCGATTCAGTTATACACCGAGGGGAACGACAAGCGCCTAACAGCGCTTGTCGCCGATACGGTAATAAAGCGCATGATAGGGCTGATGTACAGGGAGAAGCTCGATGAGGGTAAGTGCATGCTGTTCTTGTTCAGGCACAACGGTATTCAGGGAATATGGATGCGCAACATGCGCTTTCCAATAGATATAGTGTGGGCCGATGCGAAGAAGCGCGTAGTGCACGTGGTGGAGGGCGCGCAACCCTGCAAGGGCCTCAACTGCAAAACATACTATCCGAAAGAGCCGTCGATGTATGTGATCGAGGTCGCTGCTGGCATGGCCCGCACCTCAGGCATGGTCGACGGTGCCCGTCTAGTCTTCGAGTGCAAATGATAAAAGAAGGGGGTACTGCGGTGAGCACCCCAACTATTCATGCAACGGAACGAAAGAACAGAGATGTTAAGGTTATCTCCTCCTTCTCCTAGCGCTGCGTGCCTTCTTTGCTGGCCTGCTCGCCTTCCGGGCGCTCTTCTTTGCCTTCCTTGCAGGTCTGCGTGCGGCAGAGCGTGCGCGTTTCCTGGAGCTTCTCGAGCCTCTAGCCCTTCCGCCCCTGTTCATTCTGGTCCTTGCCACGTAGCCGTTCCTGTCGATGAAGTAGAGGTAGCCCTCCTGCCTGGATACGCGTTCGCGTCCCATGCGTGCCTTCCTGCCGCGCTCGTTCGACCTCATCGGCGTGCGCCAGACGTAACCGTCCTTACCCAGGAAGTAGAGATAACCATCTTCTCTCTCTACTCTTTCGCTTCCTACTCTTTCTGCCATTAAATTCACCAATCTTTAATGAAATGGATAACCTTAAATAACTATCGTCGGAGCACCGACGGGAAATTGTGTACAGCCGACGTTAGTCAAATGTCTAATGCCGCCAAAACCGAAATTAATGGGGAAACCAGATTTTCCGCGCATACTCTTAATAATGCTTTCTTCGCCAATAACTAACGATTGAAATGATAACGGTAAAATTGTTTGACAAGGTGAGTTTCGAGGGCTTCACGCTGGTGGAGGGCTTCCCCGGCATAGGCCTCGTTGGGCCGATGGCTATAAGCTACATGATAGACAAGCTCGGCATGCAGTACTGCGGCTACATAGAAAGCGACGAGTTCCCGCCGCTGGTGTCGATACACGACGGCACGCCGATGCCGCCTGTGCGTCTCTACATCAACGAGAAGCTGAAGCTCGTCACAGTGTTTGCGGAGTTCGCCATACCTGTGAAGATGACCTACGATCTGGCTAGCGAGTTGCAGAAGCTGATAAGCGCCGAGAAGATTGCGAAAATAATATCGATAGGCGGGATGCCGTCCCGGATACCGATCCAGATGGACGACAATCCTGACGATCAGGCAGGAGCGCAGAATGAGCAGCAGGCAAAGGTTTTTGCTATAACGTCGTTGAAGAAACTCGACGCCGAGGTCAAGAAGGCAGGCCTGTCGTCCGTGAGTGAGGGTGTGGCCACCGGAATAAGCGCCATGCTGCTCATCAACGCGGCAAGGAGCAACGTGCCTGACATAACGGTGCTTGTGCCAGTAGACCAAAACATAGTCGACCCGAGGTACGCCGAGCAGGCGATAAAGGCCATCGACAGCCTTGCAGAGCTCAAGATAGACACGACAGAGCTGGACCGCGAGGCGAAGGAGGTCGAGGCCAAGATACGCGAGATGATAAAGAAGAGCAAGGAGAGCCATGAGAGCCTAAAACAGGCGACAGACTCGGCAGGCCCTTCGATGTACGCGTAAACACCTCATAAAGGCAGGGGTGGCAGAGTCTGGTTTGGCTCTACAAAGCCACAGAAAAACGCGCAGGACTTAAGATCCTGTGGCCTAGCGCCTTCGTGAGTTCAAATCTCACCCCCTGCATTCCATTCGTGCGACATGGAAGCTCCAGTATGCAAAATTTTATATATCTGCAATGGCAAACCCTATCCGACACTAGTTGGTCCAGCGTGAATTTTCATGGCCGATGAAATATATGATTTAATAGTAGCAGGAGCAGGCATGGCGGGTAGCCTCGCAGCAGGCATAGCCGCGAAGCAGGGGCTCAACGTGCTGCTCCTCGACAGGAACGACCACGAAACGGCCGGAAAGAAGAACAACTGGGGCTGGACGTGCGGCGACGCCGTAGCAGGCTCGCACATCGATTACATACAGGCAAAGACAGGTATTACGTTCTCAAAGCCTGGGCTCGACCTCAAGGTTGACGGCGTCTACGCGTTCTCGCCGGACCTAGGTGCGAAGTACCTCTTCGACGGCGTCGGCTACACGCTAGACAGACCGGAGTTCGAAAAAGTGCTTCTCGACTTTGCGGTCAAGAATGGCGCGCACTACATGAACCACTTCGAGGTTGAGGGCCCGATAATGGAGGGCAGCGCTGTCGCCGGCATATTCGGCAAGGACGAGCGCAAGGAGCACAGGACATTCAAGTCCAAGCTCGTGATAGACGCTCTTGGAGTGGCGACCGTGCTCAGACGCAGGCTACCTGATAATAAGTACATAGAGAAGAACGTTGACATAGATGACATAGAATCGACAGGCAGGTACATCTACGAGTTTGAGTTGGACCATGAGGACTTGAGATACTACGACCCTAAGAACGCGCTCATACACCTGAACCAGGAGATGGCGCCAGGAGGCTACGGCTGGGTCTTCCCCAAGAGCGACGGCAAGATAAACATAGGGCTCGGCGTTCAGAAGCGCAGCCTCGACATACGCAACCAGAAGCTCGGCAGGACCGACACTGTGCAGGCTCTCATAGACCAGTACGTCAAGTGGAACGTCACGGTCAAGAACACGAAGCTGTTCAACAAGGACAGCAACGGCCGCGGCGTATGGTCAGTGGCGGTGCGCAGGCAGATTGGCAGCCTCGTGTACGACGGATACATGGGAGCGGGCGACAGCATGGCGATGCCCAACCCGATAAGCGCGGGTGGCATAGGCCCTGCGCTTATTGCCGGCGTGCTGGCCGGCGAGAACGCAGTGAGGGCCATAGGAGCCAACGACACCTCGGTAAAAGGCCTGTGGCAGTACAACATCGACTACAACGAGGCCTATGGCTATAAGACAGCAGGCATGGAAGTCTTCAGGACGTATATGCAGTCGCTCAACAACGAGAGGCTTAACTCTGGTATACGCACCTTCCTGACAGCCAAGGAGGCATCAGACATAACCCTTGGTGTAATACCGGAGCTCAGCCTTACCTCAAAGCTCAAGATGATAATGAAAGGCGCAGCTGACATAAGTGCGTTCAAGAACCTTGTGCATGTGGTCGGCAAGATGAAGGAGTTGAACCAGATATACAAGGAGTACCCGCAGACGCCTGAACAGTACGAAAAGTGGAACACGCGTGTCGAGAAGGAGATCCGCGACGTCAAGGAGCGTTTCAAGCCGAATCCAATATAAACAAGGTGACAATCAGATGGAAGCAGACGACTACACAAAATACGAGAAAGCAAGGGTCATAGGAGCGAGGGCCCTTCAGCTGGCGCACGGAGCGCCACCTCTAATAAAGGTGCCTGACGGGACTACGGAGCCAATAGACCTTGCGGAGCTCGAGTTCAAGAAAGGCGTAATACCTATAACCATAATCAGGGAGTGAGCCTGCTCCTCTTGGCCAGCTCGCTGACCTTCCCTGCGTAGTCGCCCCGGAGCGTATAGACATAAGCGCTGCCGTGCCTGAACACGCCGTTCCTGAAAAGCGGATTTATGTTGTCCTTTCCCGAGGAGAGCTCGTTAACAGACATGCCTATTATAAGGTCGTTGTACGCTGGCATCACAACAAGCCTCTCTGTTTTGAATGCGTCATATCTCCTTTTGGCTCTGGTTTTGCTCGGTGGCGCTATGAGCCATGCCTTCTCCCTGTAGAATGCCCCGTTTCTGTCGCGCATAGATATCGCGACGTGGTTGTGCGCCGTGACGATGCACCTATGCAGCACTGCTTCATCCGACGGCCACGTGTTGCCATGCAGCAGCGCGACCTCTTTGAGCAGCACCTCCTTGACTGGTTTGACGCCTACTATCTCATCGAGGTGCGCATCGTGGTTCCCTGCCACGACGGTAACTTCGAGCCCCTCCAGCCCGCTGAAGAATGCCGCCAGGCTGCGCCTCTCAGGTACTGTAGGGTACAGTATCGTGTCCTTCACATCTCCAAGCAGTATGACGCTTTCGGTTGAGAACTCCTTCGCGGCGCCGACTATCCTCTTAGCCATCTCAGCGCCGGTGCCGTAGATGTGCACGCCTTTGTCCGATAGCTTTGCCTCTGCACCGATGTGCAGGTCGCCCACCACGACGATGTTCCTGCTGTTGTCATTCACGATGAGCACCGGCTCGTTGTACACAAACCTGAGGGTT
>DAHWAI010000045.1:0-5680 GCA_027327295.1 Microcaldota archaeon | reverse complement strand
TTGGACTCTGCGGGATTCGCACCCGCGACCCCCTCGTTGCGAACGAGGTGCTCTACTACTGAGCCAAGAGCCCTTGCTGCCTAGGTATATGAGCCAGAAGCGTATTTATTACTTCTTTATGCGATGGTCTGACAGCTTCAGCTTCTCTTCCAGCTGCACCACGCCCCACCGGTGCGCGCCTCGTGGATTATCACCTCTGCCTCTTCCTCCATTGGATAGACGGCCTTCTCAGCGAGGTACCTGACGGATGAAGTTGGTGCGGTGCAGCCGTGCGCACAAATTTTAAACTATGCTTTCAATTAATGGTGACATGCATGCCACTGTCAGCAGAGAAAAAGAAGAAGCTCGAAAGGCTGTTCCTTCCGGTGCTCGGAGAGATAAAGCCATCTGCGGAAGAGATCGATGCGACCAGGGAGTACTCGAACGAACTGATGGGGCGGCTGAAGCGCGTGCTACCCGCTGACGTCGAGATAATACTTGCAGGCTCTGTGGCGCGCGGCACCCAGATACGCGGCTCGTCCGACATTGACATATTCCTGCTCTTCCCAAAGGGCGTGCCGGAGCGCACGATGGAATCAGAGGCGCTGAAGATTGCGAAGAAGATAGTCTCGAAGAAGGACGGCGAAACCTACGAGATAAACTACGCGGAACATCCGTACCTGAAGCTCAAGCGCAAGGGCGGCTTCGCTGCCGACATAGTGCCGGCCTTCAAGATACGGGATGCGAACGATATGGGCACTAGCGTGGACCGCACGCAGCTCCACAACGAGTTCATCAAGGCGCACCTGAAGAAGCACCAGCTCGACGAGGTAAGGCTGCTCAAGTACTTCCTGAAGGAGCATGGCATCTACGGGGCGGAGGCGCGCATATCCGGTTTCTCCGGCTACCTGTGCGAGTTGCTAATATACCACTACGGCTCATTCATAAGCCTGCTCGAAAGGCTCGCCGACGCGAAACTTCCAATAATACTGGACATAGCCTCCAACAAGGCAGTGGAGGACAAAACAGCAGCAGCCGGCCTTTCGAAGAAGTTCGGTTCGCAGCTCATCGTGATCGACCCAACAGACAAGGACCGTAACGTGGCGGCGAACGTGTCTGAGGAATCGCTCGCTAGGTTTATGGTGGCGAGCCGCACGCTAATCGCAAACCCTTCCAAAAAGGCGCTGTCCGGGCCGAGGTATTCCGACACGGCGGCGCGCAAGTGGCTGAAAGGGCTTGTCTTGAAGTACGGAGTCGACGTGCATACACTGGCGTTCAAGCTGCCGCGCATATCAGAGGATACGCTCTGGCCGCAACTCAAGCACCTGGCCGGGTCGGTCAGGCGCGAGCTCTCCGCCTATGGCTTCGAGCCCCTGCTCGTGCTGCAGCACATAGATGGCACCGACGCGATAATATCAGTATTCACGAACAGGGGCGTGGCAAACGCCGCTGTAGTTCTCGGCCCGCCAATCACGATAGCCGACGGCTCCAGACGCTTTTACTTGAAGCACAAGGACGGCCCAAACATATCGATAGAGCAGGGACGCATCTTCTCAATAGAGCAGTCAAGGTTCGGAACCCCTGAGCAGGTGTTGAGGCACGTGATCACCAGCCGGAACTTCAGGTTCCCGTCGTATATAAGGAAGAGCATGGCAGTGCTTCACGGGAAATCGATGCCTGAAAAGTACGCCAGAATGCTGATGGCGGCATACGAGCGCAAGATGAACATCTGACGCCTGCGCTTCACAGCCCGTATGGATTGCCGTTCGCGACCATGCCCATAATCTCGCGGACCTTGTCGTGGGCCCTGAGCTTAGGCTTCGCGGCGCTGACGCCCTCCGCCCTTTTTGTTATGTATGCTGCAACTGTCCTGGCCTCAGCCGCTCCCTCAATCTCGTACAGTTCGCTGCACGCCCGGCTCATAGCTGTGCCGCAGTAGTCCAGCGCTTCGGATATGAGATTCTCGCGCATCTTCTCGGCGTGGTAATGCCTGAGCTTCAGCCTGCTCTCCAGCTTCCTCAGCGAGAGCCTAGTCACCACCGCGATGTCGCATTTTATGCCAAGGTCTGGTGCGAGATGGCCCACCACGAGGACAAGGCCCCCTGCCATCGAAACACGTTTCTTTACGGCTTCGGCGAGCCTTCTGACCTGCACCTCGCGGGAGCCGTGCCATGTCCTTCCAGTGTAGAGGCCGAGCTCCTTTGCCACATCGTTTATCTCTATCACCGAGGAACCGCGCACGGCCTTCGAAAGCATTTTCGCGAACGTGCTCTTACCCGTGCCCGGCGTGCCGGTCACTGCCACGACAAGCCTTCTTGCGCTGCTTTCAGGGGGCAAGGCTAACCACTTGGTCTAGGAGGACATTCAGCTCGTCCCGCGCGGAATCGAGGGCTATGATGGCGCTTGGCTTCAGGTTCACACTTATGACGTAGTTCTTTGCACCGCCGAACAGCCACTCCCCTATGTTGTAGTTCCTGTAACTGTAGCCGACATCAACGACGAACTTCGATTCAGTGACGAGCTTCTGCACGAGCGAGAGCACTGAGTTGTCGACGGAACTTATGTAGAACACCTCGTCCCCGTCGGTGTTCCTCTCCATCGAATCGGGCTTGACTATAGGTACGTTGTTCTGCTTCGTCTGCAGCGAGATATTCTGGCCCAGCTGCTTCGTCACGGAATCGCACTTGATGGCGTCGTCCTCGAAGCTTTTCTTCTCCTCTGGCATCCCGTCTATTGTAGTGTCGACATATACCTTTGCAGTTTCCCGTATGTTGCTGATTTTCGTATCAAGGCCTTCGGTGTCTGCATACTTACCAGGGTCGGTGAGCAGATCGCGCAGCGACAGGCCTGACTTTTCCTTGACTGTAGGCTCTAGAATACTTATCAGCAGGTCAGCCTGTCCGCTCCAGTTTTCGGCCATTATAACACCATATATTTTATACTACCCAGCGCAGAATATAAAACGTTATGGTGATTTGGTGGAAAGCGATGACGATTCTATAAGGGCGCGCATAGCCAAGGACCTGTCGCTCTTCGACGAGAGCATAAAAGGCATTGACGCATCGGGCCTGAAGGGATCGCCGAAGGTGCTCGAGCTGGCGAAGATGTACGCGAGCGACTCGCGGAGCTTCATGGAGAAGGGCGACCTGTACACATCTTTTTCCGCAATAGCGTACGCCCACGGCCTTCTCGACGCTATGAAACTGGTGCTGGAGGATGCCTGACTCTTACAGCGAGGGAAAAACCTCCGTGCTCCACACCGGCGCGTTCCTCAACGCGCAAGCCAGGCTCTCGCGCGACGTGAGCATAGCGCTAGCGAAGGCGCTCGCGCCCAAGAAGGCCAGCGTGCTCGACGCCACGGCAGCTACAGGCATACGCGGCATAAGGTACTGCAAGGAGGCCGGAGCGGCGAAGGCCACGCTCCTCGAGATAAACGCCACTGCATTCAAGGACCTGCGGCGCAATGTCAGAGCCAATAGGACCAAAGGCGCGTCAATGCGCGCGCTCAACACCAGCGTGCAGGAGTTCGCCAACACAGTACATGAAAGGTTCGACGTCGTAGATCTCGACCCATTCGGCAGCGCAGCACCATACCTATATGACCTAATGAAGGTGGTGAAGGACGGCACACTGCTGTCCGTCACGGCAACAGATACCGCTCTGCTGTGCGGCGCCCACCAGCGCGCCTGCCTCCGCGTATACGATGCATGGCCGATGCACAACGTGCTCTCGCACGAGACAGGCCTGCGCATCCTGATAGGCTATGTGGCTCGGACTGCAGCGCAGTTCGACTTTGGCATAGAGGTGAAGCTGGCGTTCACGTACCTGCACTATATGCGGGCCATCGTCGTGGTGAAGCACGGCGCGCGCGCGGTGGACTCGGCGCTGCACGAGATGGGATACGCAATGTACTGCGCTAAGTGCTGCAACGCCTTCCATGCCAAGGGCGCGCTCCCCCAGCTGAGGAAATGCGGCTTCTGCGGCGCGGAGGCCGAAGCTTCAGGCCGCCTTTGGCTCGGGAACCTCTACAGCGACGACGCGCGGAAGGCCCTGGCCACCTATTTCAGAGGCTCCGACGCACCGCCGGAAGAGAAGAAGTTTGCTGATGCCCTTGCCAACGAGCTGGACACGCCCATGTATTACAGCATACCTAAGCTGACGAAGAGTATAGGTGCACCGTCGGCGAGCCCAGTTGCAGTCATGGAGGCGCTGAGGAAGATGGGTTACAAGGCTTCAGGGACGCATCTCGAGAAGTCGTGCATGAAGACTGACGCGCCCATAGGTGCAATAAGACAGGCAGTGGCTGCCGTTTTGGGACTCCAGACCAAAAATGTGAAAACTGCCCCTCTTAAATAGCTTTCGCAGGCCTGATTTGCAATCTGTCGGAGGCACTGTCTTGTTCCGCTTCTTTTTTTATGCACCCATTATCGGAAGCGTGAGGTATAAATATGAGGAGCGGCGCAAATCTATGTGAGGGTGCAGAAGTGGAGGGGGTTACAAATGGAGATGGGTGTAAAAGCAGAGATTAGTCTGAGCAGCGCGGAGGCTGCAAAACGGGACATCTGTGCGATATGCGGGCGCCGCATGGGCGGCAGCGAGGTGAAGTTCATCCTCGCCTCGAAAGCATTCGGCCAGGAGAGGATAGAGCTCTCCAGGAGAATGGCCTGCGTGGGCTGCTACGCGACGATGGTGCCGAAGAGCAGGGCCAAGAACAGGGTCACTCAGAAGCATGGCGCCTTCAGCCGCATGATGAGCAAGCGCATAGCGCAGAGCATGATGCAGGCATAATAACGCTTGCGGCAATCCCGGAGTCAGCGATAGATTCTTCTCGCTCTCTCGTAGGCTATGCCATTCGAATTGTTTGCCTAGCTGTGCCTATGACTGTGTGTAGCCGTTCTCCCAGTTAGCAGTGAACACCACTCCACCGTTCGTCTGGCCGTTGTTGTTGTTTCCGCTGTAATCGTGGGCGTTGCCGTTGAGCGGCCACCAGCCAACGAGGTGCTGGAGGTCGATAGGGGCTCCTCCGATTCCTTCCTGGTAGAGCGCAGTTATCTCTGGCTGGGAGAGGGAGGTGTTGTAGACCTGTAAGTTAGACATCATACCTGACATATAGTTCTGAAACGAACCACATGCATATTCCGCACCAACAGTAAAGAAATAGCCGGGATATACACTTACGGCAGGAAGCCCGCTTGCTGAACCCACTGATTGCCCATTGCTATACAAATTTCCATAGCCGCTTGTATTTTTGGTAACTACAACAAATGTCCATTGGCTTGGATTTTGAATGTAAGAATATGCCTGGTCGTTGTGCGTTCCATAATCTTCTACGCTTCCTCCTGTTATACGTATTTCGTCACAGTAAGCTCCGTCAAATAATTTTGATAAACTTGAAGTTTTAGACCAAACAGCAACAGTAAAGGCATTACTTGCATTGACAGAAAGCAGCGAGGGGCTGTTAGTGATTCGTACATAACTGCTCTGCCCATTAAACTGCGCCACATACTGCGGCAGCTCGCCGTTGCATACACCCTCAGTACTTATGAATTGCGTGCTTCCTGGCCCGTTTGGCCTGAAGACCTGGCAGGAGCCAGGAGACGCCTTCGGCGCGAAGGTGTTGCTGCTGAAGACCCCGAGCTGGAAGAGCGCTGCAAGTACTATTGCTATTATGAGTATGGCCCAGCCGTAGGTCATCAGGTAC
>DAHWAI010000022.1:0-4463 GCA_027327295.1 Microcaldota archaeon | reverse complement strand
AGGATGGTTACGGCGCATGGAGCAGAGGCATCACTTAAGAACCTAATCAGGACGGTCCAGGTCTTTGCGCCGGAAGAGAAGAAGGTCCAGCTGCAGCAGAAGGACGATGATACCCTGGAGCTCAAGCTCCATAAGGAAACCAGCGAGCTCAGGGCGTACAGGAAGCTCATGCAGCCTACCTCTAAAGTGGAATTCGCCAGCAGGCCTCCTGCTGAGAAGGCCGCGCGCGAGATGGTCGTGGAGCATGGCTTCAAGCCAGCAGCGAACAACTGGAACATAAAGGGTGCCTTCGACTGGAGCGCCGACCCAAGCTACGAGTTCGGGAAAAGGTACGCGGACGCGAGCCTGCCGGTGCTCAAGGTCCAGAGACAGATATCAGTACCTGCGGTCAGGGTGGCCGGCCGCACTACGGCTGCTGTGCTCAAGCGCATAGGCAACGACATAGCACTCCCTCTCTACAGCTCTGTGCTGAAGAGAATAGGATCAGCGCATGCAGGGAGGGCGCACCTCCAGTACGACGTGACCACTGACAGCAAGTATCTGATATTCAAGGTGCGCCACCGCAGAGAGCGCATGGGGCGCGGCTACCACAGCGCATGATTAGGGTGCTTCTCAGAAAGCTACTTATTCCTTCGAAGCCAATGCCTATCGATGGACGTATCGGAGATACGCGCCAAAGTGCCGCGCGAGCTGATTGAATCCCTGGAGACCAGAGGCATACATGCATTTACGCCACCTCAGGCGATGGCAATAGAGAAGGGCCTGCTCTCAGGCAAGAACATGCTCGTGGCGTCCCCGACGGCGAGCGGCAAGACGCTCGTTGCCGAGCTCGCGTGCGTCAACTCCATACTTGCCAAGGGCAGGAAGGCCCTCTACATAGGGCCGATGCGCGCGCTCGTGAGCGAGAAGTACAACGAGTTCAGGGCCGCGTACCCTTACATAAAAGCCGCCATCTCGATGGGTGACCTCGACAGCAACGATATGTGGCTCTCAGAATACGAGATGATATTCGTCTCTACCGAGAAGCTAGACAGCCTCATACGCCACAAGATACCGTGGCTGCCTGAAGTGGGCTGCATAACCTTCGACGAGATACACATGCTCGGTGAGTCGGGCCGCGGACCGACGCTCGAGCTCCTCATAACCAAGCTCTCTCAGATGACGAGCGCGCAGCTCATAGCACTGAGCGCGACGATAGGCAACCCCCAGGAGCTGGCGCAATGGCTCAAGGCTGAGCTGGTTGTGAGCGACTACAGGCCAGTGAGGCTCAAGAAGGGTATAGTGAGCGACGGTTCTGTGTATTACGGTGACGAAGACAAGGAGGAACTTGAGGGCAGGAGCTCCATACCTGAGATACGTGTGCTCGAGGACACGCTCGGGAGAAAGAAGCAGGCTCTCATATTCTACTCCTCAAAACGCAACACTGAGGCCGGAGCGGTCAGGCTCGCATCCCACGTCAAGAAGCTGCTCACGCCAAGGGAGCTGGAAGAGCTCTCGCAGGTCGCCGAGAAGGTACTCGGCACGCTGGAGCGGCCGACGGCGCAGTGCGTCAAGCTCGCCGAGCAGGTGAAGAGCGGAGTTGCATTCCATCACTCCGGCCTGATGAACGTGCAGCGTGCGGCCGTCGAGGAGGCGTTCAAGGGCAACCTCATCAAAGCGGTGTGCTCGACGACAACACTTGGGTTTGGCGTCAACCTGCCGGCGCACACGGTGCTCATACGCGACCTGCACAGGCACAACGGCGTAAGTGCCGACCGCATAGGAATAAACGAAGTAATGCAGCTGTTCGGCAGGGCCGGCAGGCCGAAGTACGACAAGGAGGGGCGCGCCCTGCTCATCGCGACGTCGAAGTACGACGTAATGTCGCTGTACAAGAGCTACCTCGAGGCGGAAGCGGAACCGATCGACTCGAACCTCGGCGTCGTGCCCGTGCTAAGGATGCACCTGCTGGCGTTCATAGCTGAAGATTTTCTGAACGACGTCGACTCGATGCACGCATTCATAAAGAAGACATTCTACGGCCATCAGTACGGCGACAACCTGCACATGAAGAACATCATCGGACAGGTGCTCGACGACCTCGAGGCCTGGAGGTTCATAGACCTCGTGGGCAAGGACCAGTATATCGCGACGAAAATAGGCAAGCGCGTCTCTGAGCTCTACATAGACCCGCTCTCGGCCAAGTGGATCCTTGATTCGCTCGACAAGGCGACCGACACGCTGGGCATACTTTACATGATATCCAACACGATAGAGATGCGCCCCTACATACGGCCAACCGAAGAGGCCGAAGCGCAGTTCGTGATGCACAGGGTCATGAGCAGGAGCATATACCTCTACGCGAACGGCATGGACTACGGCTCGTACGACCCCGTTGCTGCATTCAGCACCGCGCTCATGCTAAGCGAGTGGATGGAGGAACTGGATGAAAGTACGCTCGTCAAGAAGTACTCGACCACGCCAGGAGCCCTTTTCTCGAAGCTGATGAACGCCGACTGGCTCGTCTACTCTGCGGTGGAGCTCGCAAAAGCGTCGAGGAAATCCGCCCATTCGCTCATAGACACGCGCGTCAGGCTGCGCTACGGGATAAAGGAGGAGCTGCTCGACCTCGTGCGCTTGGAGCAGATAGGAAGGGCAAGGGCCCGCAGGCTCTTCAACGCTGGCATAAAACGCGTCACCGACATACGCAGTAACAAAGAACTGGTGGTGAGGCTGCTGGGCCCCGAACTCTCCGAAAAGGTCTTCTCGCAGCTCGGGAGCGCATGAGCGCGGCGCTCCGCAGCATGTATATTTATGCATTTACTGAAAATTCCTTCCATGCGAAGGAAGTCGCTTACCAGGCACGGTGCGAAGCTCGTAGAACGCGAGGGATACGCCAGCGTGCGCGCCGGCGACCTGCGCTCATTCTTCGACGTGATAGCCGAGAAGCGGAGCAGCCTCTACATTATAAAGTTCATGGAGAACATCGACGCGCTCGCGCCCATGGAGGCCGCAGCGCTCAGGAATCTCGGCGCCTTCCTCGAAGGCACTGCGCTCGTCGTTGGTGACAGGTGCACGGCCGGCAGCCTGCGCGACGGCACTGCATTCATGCGCCACGGCATCGCCTGCATATCTGGAGGCTCACTCGAGGGCACGTTGCACGGCTTGACAGCGAAGCGCGCCATGCGCTTCTTCTCGGAGCGCAGCGCCATAAACGGCCAGGAGCTCCAGCGGCTCAGGAAGCTCTACGGCCTGAGCATGCGCGAACTCGCCGAGCAGGCCTGCGTGTCGAAGGACAGCATATTCAGGTACGAATCGTTACGCGAGGGCATTACGCCCACCAACCTGAAAAAGCTCGAAAACTTCTTTGAGAGCAGACTGGGACGCGCGCCCAGCGCCCGGGAATCTGGAAGCGCACGCTATGGCGCGTTCATGAATACAGGCATGAAAGCGGTGAAGCTCGACATGGATCCTTTCACTTCTGCGATAAAAGGCAGGGAGAGATATGAGGCAGGCCGTGAGGCTAACTACCGCACAATGAAGAAGTGGGCCACACTTTACAAGGCGCTCAACGAGGTTCTTGGCGATTATCCTTTCTTCGTTACCAAGCAGAAAGGCCACAGGCGCGCCATCGATGGCGTGCCGATCATCCCAAAGGAAGAGCTTGAGAGCGCGCACGAGGAAGAAGGTCTCCTAAATTTGATATACGAGAATGCGAAATACTGAAATCAGACCAGCACGCCACTAGCCGCCAGATTATCTATTATTTAGGTTGGCGTAATCTATGTGGGCGTAAAGCCAACACCCTGTATGGGTGGGAAGATGTTACCGCTTTCTCCTGGTTCTGCCACGCGCCTTCGCCCTAGATCTTGCCACTGGTGCAGGTACAGGCCTGCCCTCTAACAGGTGTATCGTGTCCTCGAACTCCTTGACGAACTCGTTCGTTGAGTTGAACATCATCATCATGCCAGTGCCCCCGAACACGATTATCAGCGTCGCCATCGCCACGAATAGAGTTGCCGCGATGTAGGCCTGCGCGTTCAGATAGTACTGCGTGCTCGAAAGCGAACCCGTGACCGCAAGCATGGAGATTGCGAAGATGATGAGCAGGGCCGTTGCCCCGTAGGCAAGTTCTCTGTAGCTGTGCCTGAAGAGCAACGTGACGGATATGTATAAGACCCAGAGGATTCCGCCGAAGCTGAAGAGGAACATTAGCGGCGCTATGAAGCTGTTGATGAACACCAATGGCAGGGTGAAGACCACTACGCCGACGATGATAGAGAACAACCAAACTGCGACGTACTTCGAGTGCTGGTGCGACTCGTGTTCAGTCATGAGCTTTATAGACGACAGGTGTGCCGATGCGAAGCTCACTATCAGTGTCATCGCGGTTACGAGTATTAGGAAAGCCCAGAAAGCGAGTTCCGCAACGGGGTGCACGTAGAACGTATTTGCGAAGAGGCTCGTGAATATCATGCCTATGG
>DAHWAI010000041.1:0-3325 GCA_027327295.1 Microcaldota archaeon | reverse complement strand
TGTGTGTGGAGCTTCCAAGGGCCGTAGTGGCTGCGATAGCCTTACAGGCGAAGTCGCTTGCCGTGCTGGGCATGAGCCCAGTCCGCGAGGCCAACATGCACATAACACTGGCGTTCCTAGGTTACGTGAAGGCATCGTCTGTGCCATATATCGAGCACGTAATGAGCTGCATTGAGCGCGCCCCATTCAAGATAAGCATCGGTGCGCCAAGCACCTTCGGCAGCGGTTCGCCCCGTGTCATATTCTTGGGGGTGGAGGATGGTGCAATGGAGCTCTCCGAGCTTCACTCGAAGCTGTACGCGGGCCTTGAACGCCTTGGCATCCACGATGAGTCAAGGCCTTTCGTGCCGCACCTGACTCTGGCGAGGGTCCATGGCTTGCTGAGCGACGATGCCAGCGCAAGGACGCACTCTGCACTGGCCGGCGGGCGCTACGAGTTCATCTGCAACGGCATCTCCCTCATGCAGAGCATACTCGGCGAAGGCGCTCCAGTGCACAAGGAGCTCTTCTTCAGGCCTTTCCCTGGCCCAGCACCCTCTGGAACTGGTCCATCGTGAGCCTGCTCTTGAGTTCCCCTGGCTTGTAAAGTCTGTCGTCAACCAGGATATTGAAGCTCATACCCACCTTCGCGTCGACCGTTATGTGGCGCGTATCGGCGCCGAAGAGGTCGACCTCGAACACCTTGATCTTCTCCCTACCTAAGAAACCGAGCACCTGTTCGAGCTCTGCAGTGCTTTCGCCGTTCTGGAGCCCTATTATTCTGGCCTCGAAGTTCGGCCTGCGTATGGAACGTGCGAACCTCACGAGCCCTGGTTTCAGCTTCTTCGCGTTGCCGTCGACCCTGGCGCACGCCAATGCGCTGGTGTTGACGTCGTATATGCTAAGAAGCAGGTCGTAAGTAATGTCCCTTGCCGCTATATAACGCATGGAGGAATCGTTCTCATATCTGGTCGCCTTGAGGTCTCCAACTTTCAGGTAAGCCACGTTGCCATATTCCTCTACCTTCGAGCGCGAGACGTGCGGCCGCTTCTTAAATTCCAGTGCATACTGGTCGGTGCCCAGGGTTCCGCCCTTCAGTGCCTCAGCGAGCATTCCCTCAAAGCTCATCTCCTTCCCCTCAACTTCCCCTTCAACCTTACCTTTATAAATATTGTTGTGCCTAATCTATACTTGCTGATTGTCAGCGATCAGTCCTATTGTGCTGCACATTTATTAATATGCTATGAAGCGAGTGTAGCTGTCGTCTGCAAGAACAAGTGACTCTATGGAGATCGAGACTCTAGAGGAAAACGCCAAAGCGCTGAGGTTCAGGCTCAAGGGAGCGAGCGCAGGCTATGCGAACGCGCTCAGGCGCTCCGCGATAAATGGCGTAGACACATTCGCAATAGACACCGTGACCGTGTACGAGAACACCAGTGCCATGTTCGACGAGTACATAGCGCACAGGATTGGTCTGGTTCCAATAAAGACGCCGTCGAAGGGCTACACGGCCTCAGACGAGATACTGTTCTCGCTGGACGCCACGGGCCCAGTCACTGTATACTCAAAAGACCTGGAGAGCCGCGACAAGGAGGTGATGGTTGCGGTGCCAGGCATACCTATAATGAAACTCGGCAAGGAGCAGAAGCTCAGGCTCGAGGGAAAGGCCAGGATGGCTACGGCGCTCGGGCATGCAAAGTTCCAGCCTGGACTCATCACATTCGAGGAGAACAATGGTAATTACGACTTCAGTGTCGAGACGTTCGGCCAGATGCCACCCAGAGAAATAGTTAATAAGGCTTGCGAGGCAATTAAGGAGCAGATAAAGGATGTTGCCAAATTCGCCAAGAAGCTTTAAGGCGGGGGTGGCAGAGCATGGCCAAATGCGCAGGACTGAGGATCGTAATTTTTAGCGAAATTATGTTTGGAACTCCTGTGTCTTTAGAGGCTGCGTGGGTTCAAATCCCATCCCCCGCATAATTGTGATAAGCATGGAAGGAAATACGGAGAGGAACGATGTAAAGGCCTGGCTGGCCGCGCTGGAGAAGGCGCAGCACAGCGACAAGCGCGCGAAGCTTTGGAAGAGGCTCCACAAGCTCGCCTCAAAGCCGACGCGCCAGCGTGTCGAGGTAGACCTATATAAGATAGACCGGCACAGTGTTGAGAATGACAACGTCATAGTGCCGGGCAAGGTTCTCTCCGCCGGTAGCCTGGGACACGCGGTGAGCATCTCCGCAATAGCATTCTCCGAGAAGGCCCTTGCAGGCATAGAGGGTTCGAACGGCAAGGTCGTGCCCATCGAGGAGATGATGAAGCGCGAGAAGATAAACATCATAATATGAGTGCTTAAGATGGAGAGGAAAGCTGACAATAAAGGTAAAGACGCGAAGACCGTGCAGTACGACGTCTATGATGCAGAGGGCAAGGTCCTCGGCAGGCTGGCCAGTACTGTGGCGAAACAGCTTTCACAAGGCAGGACAGTGGCAGTGGTCAATGCCTCAAAGGCCGTGATAAGCGGCAATGGCAACGTCATAGCCGCACGCTATAAGATAAGACTGAACCTGAAGGAGAGCGAGAATCCGGAGCACTCACCGTACTGGTCAAGGCGCCCAGACATGCTGGTCAAGCGCATAATACGCGGCATGCTGCCGTACAGGCACCCCAAGGGCAAGGCGGCGTACAGGCGCCTCCGCGTCTTCATGGGTGTGCCCGACGAGCTCAAGGCATCGAAGCCGATAGAGCTAAATATGAAAGACCCTAACCGTATCTACACTGGCTATATAACGGTCGCCGAGCTTTCAAATCTGCTGGGCTACAGGGTTAAGGAGTGATGTTCATGGCTGAAGCTGCAATAACAACCGAGGTGCAGAACGCGCCAGCGGGACAGCATAAGGAAGAGCCGAAGGAGCTGCAGGCCAAGCCCACGAAGGCAAAGAGGGCCACCCCGAAGAAGCGCGCGAAGAAGCAGGAGCGCACTGTCTTCGCGATGAGCAAGCGCAAGGAGAGCGTTGCGAGGGCCTCTGGCACGAAGGGCACAGGGATAGTTAGGATCAACAGCGCACTGGTAAGCACGATAAAGCCCAGGGAGTTGCAGATGCTCATGCTCAGGCCTCTGCACATATCTCCGATGACTACGGAGCTCGCTGGTAGCATAGACATAAGCGTCAGCGTGCACGGAGGCGGCAAGAGCGCGCAGGCGCAGGCCGTAAGCGGCGCAATAGCGCGCGTCATAGCCGGCTTCTCAGATGGCGACACTCTCAAGAAAGAGTACATGCGCTACGACCGCAGCCTCATAATCGACGACTCGAGGCGCGTCGAGCCCAAGAAATTCCTGGGCAGGAAGGCA